>JAUXIQ010000038.1 GCA_030620925.1 Nitrospinota bacterium | reverse complement strand
TCCCCCTGATACCTTTCCAGGTGAAATAGAATCGCGCCGCAGGGGCGGTCCCGCGTGTGGCGGGATGAAACCCGCCCAACTGGGGTGTATGCAATACGCCCCTGCAATCGCGCCTGGAAGGCGCTCTTACGGTGGTGTGGGTGCCCCTGCCTGCCGCGGGACTACCCATCATCGTAGGAGCGGCATCTTGCCGCGACATGAAATATAAACACACCCGCTGGCTACTGTCATTCTGAGCGAAGCGAAGAATCTCGCATATCTCGGCTACCGAGTGCCTCTTTTCACGGGGTGTATCGCTGTATGGGAAAAAGTGAAGGGGGATTTTGGATAGCGCAAAAGAAAACGGGTTTGCAAGGGTCGGCGAGATTCTTCGCTTCGCTCAGAATAACACGATGCGGAATGGCTCGTAGGGGCGGGTTTGAAACCCGCCCAACTGGGGCGTATGCAATACGCCCCTACGACACCCAACGCCCCCAGCAATTTTTCGTAGGAGCGAGTCCCGCGTGTGGCGGGATGATCGCCCTGGGCAGGCACGAGACCTGCCCCTACAATTTGAAAATATATGAGCTAACCCCGCCTGAAGCCGGATGCACCTTTACCCATCATCGTAGGAGCGGCATCTTGCCGCGACATGAAATATAAACACACCCGCTGGCTACTGTCATTCTGGAGGGATTGAGGGAGGGTGATAGAAGCAGGCGGCGCTAGCGCATGACCCAGCCTCCGTCCATCATGTAGGCCTGGCCGGTTACCCCTTTGGCGTCGTCTGAAGCCAGGTAGACGGCCAGGGAGGCTATCTCTTCCGGTTCCAGGAACCGCTGCTGGGGCACGGTGTTCTTGAACCGCTCCATGGACTCTTCGGGGGTGAGGCCCAGGTGTTTGAGCTCCACTTTTGACATTTCGAACATCCCCTCGGTAGCCACAGACCCCGGACAGAGTGCGTTGACGGTAACACCGTCGGTGGCCGTTTCCAGCGCCAGTGTCCGGGTGAAACCGATGAGGCCGTGCTTTGCCGCGCAGTAGGCGCTCATGTTGGCGTAGCCTATTCGCCCGAAGATGGAGACCACGTTGATTATGCGCCCGTACCCCTTTTGGACCATATCCCCCATGAAGGCTTTACAGGTGAGATAGGGGGCGGTGAGGTTAACGAAGAGGACGCGTTCCCAGGCCTCCTCATCGAAGGATTCCACGGGCGCGTAGTCGTAGGTGGCGGCGTTGTTGACCAGGATATCCAGTGAGCCGAAACGTTCCTTAACGGCCGCGATCAGTCGGTGAACGTCCTCCCTGTCGGACATGTCGGCCTTAACGTGGAATGCCTCCCTGCCCATGCCCGCTATCTCTTGAGCCGCCGATTCTATCTCGCTTTCCGTCCGTGCCGAGACGGCCACGTCGGCTCCCTCTCGACCGAAGGCCAAGGCCGTTGCCCGCCCTATGCCGCGCCCGGCACCGGTTATGAGCGCTTTTTTCCCTTTTAGCCGCATGGATAAATTTCCCTCCTCGCTCCGTTTTTTCCGCCTCTACGGGCGGCGTTCACTTCTTTTCTTTCCCCACCGCGGTGTAGTGCTCCTGGGGAACGTTTTTGGGGTCTTTGTATAATATGTGGAGGCAGGGGTCTCCCGGCTTCTCCGGTGGCACCATTATGGGGTGAGGGTAGCCGATCCATTCGATGGGCATCATCTGGTGGATTACCGCGCAGTGGGTGCAGTAGACGGGGAAGTCCTTCCGGTTGAAAGTCATGGGCCCCGCCTCTTCTATTGTAGCGAAACTCTTGGGCGGGCCGTAGGCCCCTTCCCTTATAAGCCGGCCTCCGCTTCCGCAGGGGTCGTTCTTTATGACCACCTTCTCGTCGTCCTCCTCAATGGTGAAGGAGCCGAAGTGGGCGTGCATCATCCTGGCCGATCCCCTGACTACGTTTTTTATGGCCGCCGACTCGGCCCTGTCGCAGACCGGTTTCCACCATACCGAGGCGCAGTATTCCAGTGTTTTCTGAAGCTGCTCCCCGCCGAAGTTCTCCTGAATGAAGGTGAGCAGCGAAGCGGCCCAGTCCAGGTAGAGGTTGTGCAGCGGGATGCCCTCCTTGGCCATGGCCCTGCACAGCTCCTTGGCCTTCTCCAGGTCTCCGGCGTCGATGGCTTCTATGGCCCTCTCCATGGTGGGTCTGGACATCTCTTTAAGTTCCTCGTCGGTGAATAGTCTCTCCTTTGTCATGGCGCCTCTCCTCTGGTGTCTGACTGATAGTTGCTGTTTTTCAACCTTCTTTTCCGGCTTTTCGGGCCGCCCCGGTGAAAGCCTTGAACAGCCGGGCGGCGCTTTGGTCTATGTCCGCCACCCGCTCCGGATGCCACTGAACGCCGATGCAGAACCCGGAATCCGGTTTTTCGATCCCTTCGGTTACTCCGTCCTCCGCCCATGCGCTTCTGATGATGCCCTGGGCCGGCCTGTCCACGGCCTGGTGGTGGGTGCTGTTCACCCTGATACGCTCGCTCCCCAGGATGCGGTGCAGTAGGGAGCCTTTTTCGATGTTCACGGTGTGGAAGGGCGGCGCGGGGTCACCTCGCTGAAGGTGCTGAATGGCGCCTTTTATCTGGGAAGGGATATCCTGGATCAGGGTGCCGCCCAGAGCGACGTTTATGGTCTGCATCCCGCCGCAGATGCCCATCACCGGTTTGCCCATTTTGACGGCGGCCCTGACGAGCTCCACTTCGGATTTAGTCCGGGCCGGGTTTATTGCGGCCAGGCGGGGGTGAGGCTCCTCGCCGAAGGAGAGGGGGTCTACGTCGCTGTAGCTGCCGATCAGCAGCAGCCCGTCGATCAGTTCCGCGATTTCCCGCGCCTGCTTTCTCCCCGAGCAGACGGGGAGCAGAATGGGCAGGCCGCCCGCATTTGCCACCGCAGTTATGTAGTCATCGAACAGGAAATGAACTCCCAGGCCGGGAGCGAAAGATTTGTCATTGAGGCCCGGGTCTTGATCGCAGGTGATTCCTATGATGGGAGTCATGCTCGGACCCTTCTCCCCGGACGTTTCAGCCGCTCCTCCTGAGCACCTTCCCCGCTCTGGCTTCTGTATGTTCGCCCTTTTCAACTGTTATGCTGCCGTTTACGATTACGTATTCGATGCCCGGAGGATATTTGACGGGGTCTTTGAAGGTGGCGGTATCGGAGAGCCTTTCGGGATCGAAGACCACCACGTCCGCCCAACATCCGGGAACGAGCCTTCCCCTGTCGGTGATGCCCATCTTATCGCAAGGCATTGAGGTGGATTTGCAGATGGCCTCCTTGAGGTCCATGACCCCCTCGTCTCCGGCATACCTGGCCAGCGCCCGAACGAAGGTGGCGAAGCTCCTGGGATGCGGCTTCCCCCGGGAGAGGGGGCCGGTGTGCGTCCTGGCCCCGGCGTCGGAGGCTATCATCACGTAGGGCTTGGCGAGAATGCGGCGCAGGTTATCCTCGGACATGGAGAACATTATTACTTCTACCTTCCCCTCTTCCTGAAGGAAGAGGTCCACCACCAGTTGCTCCGGCGGCTGTCCCCGCAGGGCGGCCGCCTCGCTTAAAGTGAGACCCTCCAACTCCGTGTTGCCTTCCGTGGAGACCCGGGATATCATGACCTGCTCCCAGTGGTTCTCAGAGGCGTTGGCTTGGCTGAGTTCCCGCAGGATCTTTTCCCTGTGAGGTCCCTCCCTGAGCCGCGCCAGCCGTTCGTCTGTATTCCCTTCCACCGCCCAGTAGGGCAGGATGGCTGCAAGTCCGGTATTGCCCGCCGTGTAGGGGTATCGGTCGCAGGTGATATTCACGCCCCGGGCCGCGGCCTCTTCTATAACCTGAAATGCCTGATCCAGCTTCGGCCAGTTTTCCCGGCCGGAAGTCTTCAGGTGCGACACCTGCAGGGGGACGCCCGTTTTCTCGCTCACTGTTATGACTTCCTTCAGTGCTTCGATGAGCCCATCTCCTTCGCTGCGGATATGGCATGAGAAGACGGCTCCACTGCCGGACACTGCGCGGCACAGCTCAACGAGCTCTTCGACGTCGGCGAAGCAGGAGGGAGGGTATATCAACCCCGTGGACAACCCCAGGGCCCCTTCTCTCACCGCTTTCTCCGCCTCCTCCTTCATCAGCCGAAGCTCGTTGTCCGTGGGTTCCCTGTCCGCAAAACCCATTACCGTGCCCCGCAGGGTGTTATGGCCTGCGAAGGCCCCGTAGTTCAGCGAGATTCCCTGGTTTTCCAGGCGTGAAAAATATTCTTGGGTGCTCTGCCGCTTCAGGTCCAACCCCAGCTCTACCCCCACCGTCCTGATCCGCTCCTGGAGCATCTCCCCGGCCACCGGCGCCGCGGAGAAACCGCAGTTTCCACCTATCTCCGTTGTCACCCCCTGCATGATCTTGCTGTGCGCGTGGGGGTTGATCAGGAGGTAATAGTCTGAGTGTGAGTGTATATCCACGAAGCCGGGGCAGACGATCAACCCCTCGGCGTCGATAATCTTTCCCGCCTCCTGCCCCAGGTCTTCCCCTACCGCCTCGATTTTTTCATCTGTTATGGCCAGGTCACCGGTGAAGGGTTCTTTGAGGCTTCCGTCGTATATGGTTCCTTTTTTGATGAGAATATCCATGGAAATCAACCCCCGGGCATGAGACGGCCCGCCTTAACCAGCGAGCGAAAGTTATTGCCGGGAACTATCTTCCCCAGCACTACCGGCCTCCCGGCCCCCGTCACCGACGGCAGATTGGTGGGCACGCCGCGCAGGGTTTCGTTGGCCAGGAGGGCGAAGGTCATGGCCTCCAGATAGTCGGCGGGCACGCCGTAGTCGTCGGTTACTCCGATGCGGATGGGGTGCAGCAACTCGCTGAGCATGGCTGTCAGCGTTGGATTCCTGGCCCCTCCTCCACACAGGAGCAGTTCTTTCACCGGGTGTTCGGGCAGGACATGCCGCCGGTAGCTCATGGTTATGGAATGGGCGGTGAGGGCCACTGCGGTGGCCACCAGGTCGTTGTCGGCGGCACCCAGCTCGCGGCCCTTCTGAACGAAAGCCCTGACGTAATCCGCTCCGAACATCTCTCTTCCGCTGGCCTTGGGGGGTGACAGCTCAAAATAGGGGTGCTCCAGGAGTGACTCGAGGAGCTTTTCGTTTACTCTTCCCCTGGAAGAGAGGGAGCCGTCTTCGTCGCAGCTCAGTTTCCCGTCGGTGATCTCCTCCGCCAGGGCATCTATTACCATGTTGCCCGGCCCGGTATCGAAAGCCAGCACGGACGAAGGGCCTCCCCTGGCGGGAATCACTGTGAGGTTGCCTATCCCCCCTACGTTTTGTACAGCCAGGGGGCGGTCGAGGTGCTTGAAAAGCAGGAGATGGGCGTATGGTGAAAGGGGCGCTCCTGTACCTCCCTCGGCCATGTCCGCCGTCCGGAAATCGGCCACCGTGGTAACCCCTGTTCGGCTGGCAATCACCGCCGGTTCGCCTATCTGGAGGGTGGAATTTACTATTTCTTCACCCGGCGCGGGGGATGGTCCGGAGGGCGCCGTATGATCGGAAACGGTTGTATCCGCCCCGCTGTCCTGCTCTGGTATTTCCCCGGAGGTGTAAGTTGAAGGGGAGTGGTAGATGGTCTGTCCGTGGGAGCCTATCAGGTTCACCTCCTCGATGGAACGTGAGCACCTCTCGGCTACTCCCAGGGCGGCTGCGGCGAACTGTTCTCCCACCAGGAAGTTCAACCGGCAGATTTCATCGACTCTCCCCGTGGCGGGGCTGCAGGCTTCATGAAGCCGCTTTTTGAGCGGGGGTGGATAGGGAAGAGTGAACGCCCGCTCCAGGGTGGCTTCGGTGCTCGATCCGTGGCCTTTGATGTTGAGCAGGGCGGCATCCACTCCGTCCATGGAAGTGCCTGATATTAGCCCAATGGCGATGATGGAGGGCATGGTTTCCTCTTTCTTCGGGCCGCTCGATTTACGGTTTACAGGCCGTCCTTCGGAGTCTGCATGGGCAGGATTATGGCAGAAGGACGGAGGGGTGTCAAGGAAGCAGATTGTGGTGTAGCTGGCCGGTATTTGAGAGGGTTTTTCGGCGGTTCGGAGGGGACGGTCTTGGCCGGGGTGTTCAGTTGAGGGGGGGATTCTACCGGCAGGGTTCAGCATATTTATATTTGCCAAGCCTGAGTCGGCATGATAGTGTTTATGGGAAGGATGAAACGGTTGTTTTAGGCATATATTAGCTTTGGATTAAAGCTCCCGCCTCTGATACATTACTGAACTGATTTTGAGTAATTGTCGCCGCATAGTTAAGAGGGGAAGCCTGAGTTTTTTTCGACTGACCGCGGGGTTGCCCCTCAAGGAGATTTCCCGAAATGGCAAAGGTGAGAAAGGCTGTTTTTCCCGTGGCCGGTTTGGGAACCAGGTTTCTGCCCGCCACCAAAGCCTCTCCCAAGGAGATGTTGCCCATCGTGGATAAACCGATGATCCAGTACGTCGTAGAAGAGGCCCTGGATTCGGGTATCCAGGACGTGATTATGGTCACCGGACGCGGCAAACGGGCCATTGAAGACCATTTCGACATAGCTGTTGAGCTGGAGATGCTGTTGAAAGAAAAAGGCGACAGCGAGGCCCTGAAAGAGGTGCGGGAAATAGCGGAGATGGTTTCCGTGTTCTACGTCCGCCAGAAAGAACCTTTAGGATTGGGGCATGCCGTGCTCTGCGCCAGAGACGCTATCGGAGAAGAGGATTTCGCCGTTCTGCTGGGTGACGACCTGGTTCATTCAGATACGCCTTGTTTGCAGCAGCTTATGAACGTCCACCAGGAATTAGGATGTTCGGTTTTGTGTGTGGAGAGAATGCCCAAAGAGGAGATAAGCGGATACGGGGTGATAAGTTATGAACCGGTGAGAGAGGGGATATGCAAGGTGACCGGCCTGGTGGAAAAACCGTCCCCCGAAGAAGCCCCCTCCGATCTGGCAATAATCGGAAGGTATATACTGACGCCCATGGTCTTTAATATTCTCCAGGATATGAGACCCGGAGCAAAAGGGGAGATTCAGCTCACCGACGGGCTTCAAAAACTATTGGAGCATCAGGAAATATACGCCTGCGAGCTGAAGGGTAAACGGTACGACGCGGGGAGTAAGCTGGGATTTCTAACGGCTACCGTAGAGTACGCCTTGCGAAAGGAAACTCTTGGGGAAGAATTCAGGAGATACCTTAAATCCTTGAACATATGAAGTGTAATGGTTAAATTAGGTGATAAAGGAGAAAATGATATTCCTGAGTTGTTGGGATTGATACCAGTATTGTTTAGCATGGGCCTGTTTCCGAGACCGGGAGATTAGACATGAACGATATCGCAAAGCATACCGATGATCTTTTGCCCCTATACGACCTTGATGAGAGTATTCCCCTGATTCCCGTCAGGGATTTGGTGGTCTTCCCTCATATGGTGCTGCCCCTCTTTGTGGGCAGGTCGAGTTCCATCAAGGCTCTGGAGGAAGCGGTGTCAGGCGGGGGGTTACTGGTGGTCTCGTCTCAGCTGGATTCGGAAGTGGACAAACCCAAACCCGCGGGTATCCATTCCGTAGGCTGTCTGGTGCGCGTGCTGCGCAGCCTCAAACTCCCCGATGAAGGGGTTAAGGTGATCGTTCAGGGGATATCGAGGGTGCGCGTGAAGGAGTATCTTAAAACGTCACCATTCTACGTGGTGCAGGTCGAGAGCTTTTCGGACCCTCCGGCGTCCGTAGAAAAGTCGCTTCAAATGGAAGCACTCATTCGCAACGTGCGGGAGCAACTGCAAAAATTGGTGGCTATGGGACGCCTCATCTCACCCGACATACTGGTAGTCGCAGAGAAAACGGAGGACCCGGGAAAACTGGCCGACCTGATCATGGGCAACATGGGGCTGGGGGAGGAAGAGAGCCAGGAGGTACTGGAGATACTGGAGCCGGAATTGCGATTGGTCAAGACGGGTGAGCTGCTCCAACGTGAGACCGAATTGACCACCATGCAGCACAAGATACAGACCGATGCCAAAGAAGAGATAAACAAGAGCCAGCGGGAATATTTCCTTCGGGAGCAGCTTCGGGCCATTCAGAAAGAGCTGGGCGAGGTGGATGAAAAGACCGAAGAAGTGAACGTTCTCAAGGAGAAAATGGAACGGACGGGCATGCCCCAGGCAGTTAAGGATGAAGCCTTTAAGCAACTTGGCCGCTTGGGAAGGATGCACCCTGAATCTCCCGAAGCCGCCATAGTGCGCACCTACCTGGAATGGTTCTCCGAATTGCCCTGGTCGAAACGCACCCGAGACACCCTGAACCTGCGAAAAGCCAAGAGAGTGTTGGATGAGGACCATTACGATCTGGAGATGGTTAAAGAGCGCATCCTGGAGTATCTGGGGGTGCGTAAATTGAAGAGCAAGCTGAAGGGGCCCGTTCTCTGTTTCGTGGGGCCTCCGGGCGTGGGGAAGAGCTCTCTGGGGAAATCCATCGCCAGGGCCATGGGCCGCAAGTTCGTGCACCTGTCCCTGGGCGGCATCCACGACGAGGCGGAGATACGCGGACACCGGCGCACTTATGTGGGCGCCATGCCGGGGAGGATAATCCAGGGCTTGCGGCAGGCGGGTTCGAGCAACCCCGTTTTCATGCTCGACGAGGTGGATAAACTGGGCTCCGATTTCCGGGGAGACCCCTCGGCCGCCCTGCTGGAGGTGTTGGACCCCGAACAGAACCACTCCTTCACCGACCATTACCTGGGCGTTCCTTTCGATTTGTCCAGGGTGATGTTTATCACCACCGCCAACCATACAGACCCCATCCCTTCGGCGTTGAAAGACCGCATGGAGGTGATCGATCTGCCCGGCTACACTGCGGACGAAAAGCTCAAGATAACCAGGCAGTTCCTCCTCCCCAAAAAGATGGAGGAACATGGCATCACCGATGAACAACTGCGTATTTCGGATAAAGCCGTCATGAAAGCCATCGAGGAATATACGCGGGAGGCGGGTCTCAGAAACGTCGAGCGGGAGATGGCCACCATCTGCCGGAAGGTGGCCAGGCGGATAGTCGAAGGGGAGGAAAAGTGCCACCGGGTAACCGCCGGCAACCTGGGCAACTATCTGGGGGTGCGCAAATATATACCGGAGCCGGAGCAGGAAGAGGACGAAGTGGGAGTGGGCACTGGTATGGCCTGGACTTACGCCGGAGGCGACATCATGTACGTGGAAGCGGCCCCCATGAGGGGCAAGGGTGAGCTGGTGCTCACCGGCCAACTGGGCAACGTAATGAAAGAGTCCGCCCATGCCGCACTCAGCTACGTCCGTTCCAGGACCGACAGGCTGGGCCTGGAGAGCAAGTTCTTCTCCCGTAAGGATATCCACGTCCATGTCCCGGCGGGCGCCGTCCCCAAAGACGGCCCCTCATCGGGCATCACCATAGCGTCGGCCATAGCCTCCGCCCTGACCGGTATTCCCATGAGCAGAGACGTGGCCATGACCGGCGAAATAACCGTTCGGGGTAAGGTCCTGCCCGTGGACGGCCTCAAGGAGAAACTGCTGGCGGCCAGGCGCGCCGGAATAAAGAATATCATCCTCCCCGCCCAGAACAAGAAAGACCTGGGCGAGGTATCGAAAAAAATAAAGCAGGGTATGGAAATCATACTGGTGGAAGAGATGGACGAAGTCCTGGATCACGTCCTGGTCCGCAAACCCGGCCCGAAACCCTCGACCAGAGCCCCAAAAAAGCTCCGCCGCGGCGCAGCCGCCACCCGTGAAGCGGGGGCGTCTTTCAGTTGAAGATTTATCTAAAGATCAGCGTTAGATTCAGTGCTCATCGTTGGCAGGGCGTTGGATTTCCTTCCCCGGAAGATTTCCTAGAGTCGGAAAGAGATCGGTTGATCAAGATATGTCGGAACGGCCTGGAGAATTTGAGCTTATAGAGCACATACGGGCCTCGCTGGGCGGGGCCGGGGAGTCCCTCATCAAGGGGATCGGGGACGACTGCGCTGTAACCGAAGTGAGGCCGGGCTACCAACTGCTCTCCACCATAGACGTGCTGGTGGAGGGCGTCCATTTCATCCGCTCCTATATCACCCCCGAGCAGTTGGGCCATAAGGCTCTTGCAGTCAACCTGAGCGATATCGCCGCCATGGGT
>JAUXIQ010000376.1 GCA_030620925.1 Nitrospinota bacterium | reverse complement strand
ATTCAGGGGCGCTGCTTACCGCGCCCAATGGATTTTGCCGGATTTTGTTGCCCGTAATATGTCCTGTAATATGTGAGGTTAACCGGATTTTCGAGGCATTAAAGAGGAGGAGAGGATGGATTTTGCCATATCTGAAGAGTATCGTGCGTTGAAGAAAGTGGCCCGCAGGTTCGTGCAGGAAGAGTGCAACCCGCGGGAAGAAGAAGTCGAGCGCAATAACGAATTCCCAAAGGAGATGATGAAAGAAATGGCCAAAAAGGCCGTGGACATCGGCATCTACGCCCTCGACCAGCCGGCGGAATACGGGGGCGGCGGGGAAGGGCTGATGTGCAGGGTCATGGTGGCGGAGGAATTCGGACGGACCACAGACGCCTTCGATTTCCTGCACGCCGGCGGGGACACCATGATCGCCCGCTACGGAAGCGATGAGCAGAAGGAAAAATATCTCAGGCCGTTGTGCAACGGCGAGATGTTCGTGGCCATCGGGATGACCGAGCCCGACGCCGGCTCCGACGTGGCCAGCATCCAGACCACCGCCGAGAAAGACGGCGATAACTACATCATAAACGGGAACAAGCGCTTCACCACCCTGGGGGACGTCGCCGACATCATCAAGGTCTGGGCGGTCACCGACAAGGTCAAGCGGGCCAAGGGGGGCATCACCTGTTTCCTGGTGGAAGCAGGCACTCAGGGCTTCAGCGTCACCAAGGTGCAGGAGACCATGGGTAACAAGGGCATGCACCAGTGCGAGGAGACTTTCGAGAACTGCGTGGTCCCCTCTGAGAGCATGCTGGGGCCGGAAGGCGAGGGCCTGACCATCTTCGGAAAGACCTACGCCGAGGGCCGGGGGCGGCACGGCGGCAGGGCCATCGGCACCGCCGAGATGCTGCTCGAAATGTGCCGCGATTACGCCAACATCCGCGTCCAGTTCGGTAAACCCATCGGCGAGAGACAGTTCATCCAGGGGATGATAGCGGACATGGCCATAGACATTTATGCCACCAGGATGCTCACCTACAACTTCGCCTGGAAGTATGACCAGGGCATGGACGTGAGACACGATTCATCCATGGTCAAGGTCTTCTTCTCGGAGATGCTGTGCAGGGTGGCGGACAGCGCCATGCAAATACACGGGGGCGTCGGCTACACCACCGAGTTCCCCATCGAGCGTATTTACAGGGACGTGCGCCTCAGGAGGATAGCCGGCGGGACCAACGAAATCCAACGCTACATAATCGCCAGGAACATCCTCAGGAAAAACATCTCCGTGGGCGAGATAAGCGAATACGCTTAGCTCGACCCTCGACCGGCAGACGCTCAGGCATAAGGAGGAGAGGATGGATTTCACCATACCCGAAGAGTATCGCGCATTGAAGAGAGTGGCCCGGAGGTTCGTAGAGGAAGAGTGCAAACCGCTGGAGGAGGAGATCGAGCGCAATAACGATATCCCCAAAGAGCTCATGCTGAAGCTGGCCAAAAAATCCGTGGACATCGGCATCTACGCCCTGGACCAGCCGGAGGAATACGGTGGCGGCGGACAGGGACTTTTATGCAGGGTCATAGTGGCGGAGGCATTCGGCAGCACCATAGACGCATTCGGTTTCCTCTTTTCCGGCGGGGACAGCATGATCGCCCGCTACGGAAACGACGAGCAGAAGGAAAAATACCTCAGACCGCTGTGCAACGGCGAGATGTTCGTGGCCATCGGGATGACCGAGCCCGACGCCGGCTCCGACGTGGCCAACATCCAGACCACCGCCGAGCGGGACGGGGACAATTTTGTCATCAACGGAAACAAACGCTTCACCACCTGGGCGGACGTATCGGACATCATCAAGGTCTGGACGGTTACCGACAAGGTCAAGCGGGCCAAGGGGGGCATCACCTGTTTCCTGGTGGAAACCGACACCCCGGGCTTCAGCGTATCCAACATCCAGGAGACCATGGGTAACCGGGGCATGCACCAGTGCGAGGAGACTTTTGAGAACTGCACGGTCCCCTCCCAAAGCATGCTGGGCAATGAGGGCGAGGGCCTGACTATCTTCGGCAAGAGTTACGCCGAAGGCCGGGGGAGGCACGGCGGCAGGGCCATCGGCACCGCCGAGATGCTGCTCGAAATGTGCCGCGACTACGCCAACATCCGCGTCCAGTTCGGAAAGCCCATCGGTGAAAGGCAGTTCATCCAGGGGATGATAGCGGACATGGCTATCGACATATACGCCACCAGGATGCTCACCTACAACTTCGCCTGGAAGTATGACCAGGGCATGGACGTGCGGCACGATTCATCCATGGTCAAGGTCTTCTTCTCGGAGATGCTGTGCAGGGTGGCGGACAGTGCCATGCAGATACACGGGGGCGTCGGCTACACCACCGAATTCCCCATCGAGCGAATATACAGGGACGTGCGCCTGCGGAGGATAGCCGGCGGGACCAACGAAATCCAACGCTACATAATCGCCAGGAACATCCTGCGGAAAAACATCCCCGTGGGGGAGATAAGCGAATACGCCTGATCCGGTCCTGAAAATGATAACCTAAGAAAAAGGGGGGAAACGATGTACGTGCTGGGAATAATGGGCAGCCCCAGAGTGGGTGGAAACAGCGACGTGTTGCTGGAACAGGCCCTGAAAGGGGCGGCGGAAAAGGGAGCCAGGACGGAGAAGATAGTCCTCAACGAGCTTACCATAAGCGGCTGCAACGACTGCACGGGCTGCAACGAGACGGGGGTATGCGTCGTCGAAGACGACATGCAGACCATACTCCCCCGCGTGAGGGAGGCCGATTACATAATACATGCGGTCCCCATATATATTTACTCCATGACGGCGCAGATGAAAGCCTA
Source organism: Nitrospinota bacterium (assembly GCA_030620925.1). Lineage (GTDB taxonomy): Bacteria > JAUXIQ01 > JAUXIQ01 > JAUXIQ01 > JAUXIQ01 > JAUXIQ01. The sequence goes on along the minus strand of JAUXIQ010000376.1, from coordinate 143 downwards.
CCTGGACAGATGGTGCGCCCTCTACGACGCGGCCTGGAAGTGGCAAAAAGAATATCTACCGGAAATGACGGGTAAGAAGATAGGGCTGATTACCGTCTGCGGAGAACAGGACACCTCAATATGCAGCCCCACGGAAGACGTGT
>JAUXIQ010000169.1 GCA_030620925.1 Nitrospinota bacterium | reverse complement strand
TTGCCCTCCCGCTTGCCCAGGACTCGGAGGCCGGTATCCATACCGCTGATAATCGACCCTGCGTTGCCGAAAAGGGGATGGAAAAAAGGCACCTTGGTTTCCCCCATCATGGTGCAGGCGGAGATGCAGCCCGTGGGGTTGACGATAATAGTATTTTCCCCCAACACCTTGAGGGCCAGGCGCAGCCCCAGGTAGGCGCCGCAGCCGGAGCAGGAGTTACTGCCCAGGTGGAGCTGTTCTTCGTCTGTCAGGTCTTTCAGTCTCATCAGTATAACCCTTCAAGATTTGTATCGGGCCAGAAGACGGTCTGCGCGTTGTCCTGGAGTCCGTCCTGCAATACCACCCTTGCCCTGAAATAGGCATGCTCTATGGTTTCGGGGGTAACGTCGCGACCCCCCAGGCCCACGATGAAGTTGAGGGCCATGGGGCGGTTATCCAGATGGTAGAGCACCCTGGTGATATCCGGGTAGAGCATCCCGCTGGTGCCGAACCCCATGTCTTTGTCCAGTACCACCACCAGCCTGGCGTTCTTCACGGCCTCGATGAACTCTTTTTCGGGAAAAGGTCTGAACATGCGGATGTCCACCAAGCCCGCTCTCTCGCCGCGGCCCCGGAGGTTGTTCACCACCCAGCGGGCGGTGCCGGTGGGGGAGCCCAGGCCCACTATGATCACCTCGGCGTCTTCGCACTGATAGGCATCGAGCAGGCCGTAATTTCTGCCGTACATCTCCCCGAATACGTTTCCTGCTTCGATGGCGATTCCTCTTGCACGTTCCATGGCGGTGTGTTTGCGGTACTGGTACTCGGCGTATGCCACGGGCGGCAGGAGTTGATTTAACTGGAAGGGGTTCTCTACGTCCAGCACCGTCCAGTTCGGAGTCCCGTTTGAGGGGAGGTATTGGTCCACTTCCTCTTGAGTGAGGGTCTCCACCGTCTCTGAGACGTGGGAGATGTAGAAGCCGTCGTAACAGACCATTACCGGCAGGCAGACCTGTTCGTCTTCGGCTATCCTGTAAGCCTGTATGATATTATCGTAGGTCTCCTGGACGGTGGTCGAGTAAAGCTGGATCCAGCCGCTGTCCCGCAGGACCAGTGAATCCTGCTGGTCGCCCCAGATATTGACCGGCGCCGATAGCGACCGGTTGGCCACGGCCATTACCACCGGCAGCCGGCAGCCGGAAGTCATAAAAAGCACCTCTCCCATAAGCATCAGGCCCTGGGAGCAGCTTGCGGTAAAAGTCCTGGCACCCATGGTGGCCGCCCCCGCGCAGGCGGACATGGCGCTGTGTTCGCTTTCCACGTGCACCATCTCCGCCTTCATCTCCCCGTTGTTGATGAACGCGGAAATGTGCTCCACCACGCCTGTCTGGGGGGTGATGGGGTAGGCGGCGACTGTCTGCACTTTGCACAGGCGGGCGGCCTCGGCTGCGGCCCGGTTGCCGTTCCATAGTTCCTGGGCCATCAGTCCGAATCCTCCCTGACCATGGAGATGGCTTCAGTGGGGCATTCCTCGGCGCAAATCCCGCATCCCTTGCAGTATTGGTAATCTATCTCATAGTCGTTCTGGCGGGAGATGGTCATGTCAGGGCAGTATATCCAGCAGAGCCCGCATTTATTGCATTTTTCTTTATCCAGCACGGGCTTCATATCCCTCCAGGAGCCGGTGAGGTTGCCCAGGCTCATACCCGGCGGATAAATCAGGGCCGACCGGGACTCCCTCACGCATTTCAAGTGGAGTGAATCGCTCATGGACTGTTCTCCTTTAGTTTCTCCCCTGCGAATCAGTGCCGCTTCTTTACCAGTCGATAAGCCTGCTGGGCCGCTTTAATATTGACGTCGCTCAGCTTGCCGAAGTTCGCTTTTATGACTTCCGTGACGTTATCGAATGAAAGCAGTTTGGTGGCCGCACTGAAAGCCCCCATCATGGTGGTGTTGGTAATGGGGCGGCCTATGGTCTCCATGGCGATGCTGGTGGCATCCAGGGAGAAGATGCGGCAATCTTTTACGATTAGTTTTGAGGGATGGCTGCCATCCTTAAGAAGCTTCTCCAGCTCGCTCGATTTTTTGCGGCTGTTGAATATGAGGACGGAGTCTTCCTTCACCCCTGTCGTAGCGTCGACGAAATGCCATATTGTGGGATCGAATACGCACAGAATATCTATGGTAGACGGATTGCATCGCAGAAGTATCGGATGGTTGGAAATGCGCAGCGTGCTCTGGGAGGGGCCGCCGCGTCTCTCCGCCCCGAAAGAGGGGATGGCCTGGGCGTGCATTCCGGCCATCGTGGCGCCTTTGGCCAGCAGCTCGCCTGCGGTGACTATTCCCTGCCCACCCCGCCCCAGCAGTTTTATCTCTGACATTACCTCTACCAAGGCACTGTTCCTTCTCTTTGGGTTTCTATTGAATTTCAGAGGGATGAACTGCTCTCATCCCTCGACTCCCCGATGGGGCTTTTATTATAGTTCAGTCGCCATGAAAAGATACAAGGAATTTCTATGTTTGAAGGGCGACCGCCCCTCAGCATGGGTGGTCGCTCCTACGTTTTTTATTTCCTGCTATGGTTTACTGAGTATTGATACATCGCCTTCATGCACCTGACGGCGATGGACGTATCGTTAAAGATGGGCACTCCCGTGCCCTCCAGCTCCCGCATCCACTTCTGCTTGACCCTGCCCCCCAGCATGACCGTGAAAATAGGCTTTTCGGGGTGGCTTTTCATGGCTTTTTCAAATACGCCCCGCACTCCATCGAAATCGGTGTTTGCCACCGGCAATAGAATGAAGAGGGCCATATCCACCTGGGGGTCGTCCAGGACGGCGCCTATTATCCTCTGGTGCGAAGACTTGACATCGCCGTACATGGACATCCAGACGTCGGCAGGGTTATTTACCGGCTGCCAGTGTGGCATCAGCCCTGAAATTTTATTAATCGTCTCTTCCCGGTAGCGGGCCAGAGTCAGTCCCTCCTCGTGGAGCTCGTCGCAGGCTATGACCGCCGCCGCTCCGCTCAGAGTGGCTATCCCCACGCGGTTACCACGGGGCAACGGTTGGTAGGAGAAGACCTTTATATATTCCAGGAACTCCTCCACCGTATAGGCGCGTATGATCCCCGCCTGCCGGACGGCTGCTTCCACTATAGCGTCTTCTGCGGCCAGGGAGCCGGTATGGGAGGCGGCGGCTCTGGCCCCCGCCGCAGTGCGGCCTGATTTCAAGACTATGACCGGCTTATCTTTTTTGACCCTGGCAGCCATGGCCATGAAAGGATGGGGTCGTTTTAAGGATTCCAGGTGGAGGGCCACCACGCCCCCTTCCCGCTTCTTCCAGGTGTACTCCAGGAAGTCCACCTCGTCCAGGTCAATCTTGTTGCCGAAGCTGAGGGTGAGTCCGATGCCCAGACGTTGTGTCTCGCGGTTCATGATTTCATCGGCAATGCATCCGGAGAAATTGCCCGTCTGGGCGGCGATGGCTATGGGGCCGCTCTGCCATTCCCGCACGGGCAGGAAGCTGGCGAAAAGATGGTGGTAAGAGTTGATGAAGCCCACGGTGTTGGGGCCGATGCCCCGGATGCCCGCACCGCGCATGATTTTCTCTATATCCTTCTGCTCCCTGACCCCGGAGCCGCCCACCTCTCCGAAACCGGAAGAGACTATCACCACCGACCGAACCTCCTTCCGCGCGCAGTCCCTGATAACTTCCATCACGTGCTCGGCGGGAAGGAGGATGAAGACGGTTCCTATGGAGCCGTGGACGCCAAGCAGATCGGGATAGGCTTTCAGCCCCATTATACGATCCGCCCTGGGATTGATGGGGTAGACGGGGCCGGCGAAACCGTTTTCCAGAATGTTGCCCAGGACTATGTTGCCCGCTTTCCCTTCGCTCTCGGTTGCGCCTACCACCGCCACCGAGGCGGGCTCCATCAGTGTCTGAAAACCGGACATGGTCTTCTCCCCCGGGTGAAACAGAATGGGCCGGAACGAACCGGCCCTCTCTGTATGGACTGCTGCGAGATATGTGAGGGGCAGCCCGTCAGGTCTTGATCACTTTCAGGCTTTTATTTTCGTCAAGAACCACCGTGCCTGAGGTGGTGAGCAGCTTGTAATTTTCCTCCCGGTCCTCGCGCTTCTCCCAGCATATGGCGCCGCAGTTGCCGCAGGTCGGCAGCAGGCTCTTGGTCTCCCTGACGTCCCCTCCGGAGAGGAAAACCATGGGGTCTACCTTAATCCGCTCGACCATCTGCTGCCGTTCCTTGTCCACCAGTTTATCGAGACCGTTATCGGTGGACGGGACGTTCACCTTGTAAGGCGACCACGTGGACCACTTACCGTCCTTGCTGAGACCGGTCATGCCCGCGCAGCAGATTATGCAGCGGGCATTGTTGGCCTTTTTGCAGGTGATGAAGGGGATGCCGCCCAGGTGATGGTACATCTCGTCATTCATGCTCATGTAACCGGTCGTGCACACCGCCACGCAGAGTTTGCAGTTGTCGCAGGGGTTCTTTTCGAGAATGGGGTCGGGCTCTATGGACACTTCGGTGAGCACGCTTCCCAGGTGCACTGCGGAGCCGTATTCAGGTGTCATCAGATTCCCGCTCCAACCCATCAGACCCACCCCCGCGGCCACGGCGCTGTACCGGTGGGAGAAGTCGGGAACCATGTCGTAGGGCTCTTTCTGAGGGCGGTAGGAAAAATTGGGGACCACGTTGACCGAATTGTGGTCCCGTCCATTGAGCTCTTCGGCTATGGCGCGCCCTGCCCTGAACAGGCGTTTGTAGGTCTCCGTCATATCCACGGCATAGGCCACCTGATCCCTTTTGGACAGGTAGGCGCGAATGGCGCGGCGGTCGTTGGCCGCCGCCAGCGAGATGACCGTAGCGGTCTCAGGGAGCAGGTAGGAGGGGTCCGCAGAGGGGATGCCTTCCAATCTTTCCACGGAGCCGAAACCCACCTTGTCGACGCCGAAATCTCCGGCGATCTTCTTAATAACCTCTTTCAGGCTCACTGGTTTCTCCGTTCTTTTTAGCTGTATAGTTGAGCGAACCGCTCGTAGGAGCGGTCGTAGGTTTTTTCAATTTCCGGCGGGAAGAAACAGCCGGGCAACTGATTCTGCTCCCGGTGATGGACCACACACAGGCAGCAGTTCCCCCTCCTGGGGCAGGAGGTATACGTGCAGCTGCATGAGCTGAGATTCTCTTCGAGTCTCGGGCATTCGTCGACGGGGCCTTGGGCAGGTGACATTTC
>JAUXIQ010000355.1 GCA_030620925.1 Nitrospinota bacterium | reverse complement strand
GCGGGATTAAAACCTAGGCCACAATCCCTTCCTGCACTACCTTTTTATCTTCCAGTCGGGCCACGCTCACCACGTGATCCCCCTCGTCCAGATCCATTATTTTAACGCCCATGGTATCGCGGCCTTTGGCCCTGACCCCGCTGACCTGGGTGCGCAGCATCTTGCCTTCCTTGGTGACGATGAGTATCCCCTCGTCCTCCTTCACCTGGCGGACGCCCACCGCAGGGCCGTTTTTCGGGCGTACTTTGACGTTGATTATACCCTTCCCGCCGCGGCGCTGCACGCGATATTCCTTTACCCGGGTCCGTTTGCCAAACCCCTTTTCGGTGACGGTGAGTATGCTGACATCGGGGCCAAGAATCTCCATGCTCACGATGCTATCCTTATCCCCCAGCCTTATTCCGGTAACCCCCCGGGCGGTCCTCCCCATGGGCCGCACCTGCTTCTCGTTGCACCGAAGCGCCAACCCTCCTCTGGTGGCCAGGAAAATCTGCTGGTCGCCATCGCTCAGGCGCACGGAGATGAGCTCATCCCCCTGGTCCAGGGTTATGGCGATAATTCCTCCCGTCCGCATATTAGCGTAGGCGCTCAGATGCGTCTTCTTGAGTATGCCCTTCCGGGTGGCTGTGATGACGTATCTATCCTCAGTGAAATCGCGGACGGTTATCATGGCGGCGACCGTCTCCCCCCGCTCCAGCTTCAGGAGGTTCACGATGGCCTTTCCGCGGGCAGCGCGGCTGGTCTGGGGAAGCTCGTGCACCTTGAGTCTCTGCACCTTGCCCAAATTGGTGAAGACCATTATGTAATGGTGGGTGGAGGCCACGAAGAGGTGCTCAACGTAGTCCTCTTTTTTGGTCTCCATTCCCATCACCCCTTTGCCTCCCCGCCGCTGGCTGCGATAGAGGGTGAGGGGTGTCCGTTTAATATAGCCGGTCTGGGTGACGGAGACCACCATCTCTTCTTCTTTTATCAGGTCCTCGAAACCTATTTCTTCCGTCTCGTCTATGATTTCAGTGAGGCGCTTATCGGCGTATTTTTTCTTCACCTCGAGAAGCTCTTCCTTGATGATCTTCCTCACCTTGGCTTCGCTGGCCAGGATTGCCTCCAGCCCCTTTATCCTCTCCTGCAACTGGCTTAACTCCTCGAGAATCTTATCCCTCTCCAGAGCGGTGAGCCGCTGCAAACGCATATCCAGGATGGCCCTGGCCTGGATTTCGGTGAGGTCGAAGCTGTTCTGAAGCTCGGTGGAGGCGGTTGCCGGGGAATCGGCCCCCCTGATGAGGGCTATCACCTCATCGATGTTCTCTATGGCCACCTTCAACCCCTCCAGCACGTGAGCGCGCTCCAGGGCTTGACGGTGTTCGTACCTTGTCCGGCGTACGACCACCTCCTGCCGGTGGTCCAGGAAGTGGCGAAGCATCTGGGCAAGGTTAAGGACGCGGGGCTGGTTGTTGACCAAGGCCAGCATGATAATTCCGAAGGTGGTCTGCATCTGGGTGTGCTTGTAAAGCTGGTTCAGGATGAGCTGGGCGGCTTCGTCGCGCCGCAGCTCCAAGACCACCCGGGTGCCATCGCGGTCCGATTCGTCGCGGATTTCCGAGATGCCGGTGATCCTCTTCTCCCGCACCAGGTCGGCGATGCTTTCCACCAGCCGGGCCTTGTTCACCTGGTAGGGAATTTCGGTGATGACTATCCTCTCCCTGTCGCCTTTCTCGAGCTCTTCTGTAAACGCCCTGCCCCTGAGCTGAATGCGGCCCCTGCCCGTGCGGTAGGCCTCGATGATGCCCCTGCGCCCGTGAATAAACGCTGCCGTGGGGAAGTCGGGCCCCTGGATACAGGCCATCAGATCGTCTATGGAGGCGCCGGGCTTATCAATCAGTATGAGCAGGGCATCCACCACCTCTACCATGTTGTGAGGCGGTATGTTGGTGGCCATGCCCACGGCGATGCCCGAAGAGCCGTTGACCAGCAGGTTGGGGATACGGGTGGGGAGGACGAGGGGCTCATTCATCGTCTCGTCGTAGTTGGGGGCAAAATCGACGGTCTCCTTGTCCAGGTCGGCCAGCATGAACTGGTCGATGGCCGCCATGCGCACCTCGGTGTATCTCATGGCGGCGGCGGGGTCTCCGTCCACGGAGCCGAAGTTGCCCTGCCCGTCCACAAGGGGATAGCGCATGGAGAAATATTGAGCCATGCGCACGATGGTGTCATAGATGGCGGCGTCTCCATGGGGGTGATATTTACCCATCACATCACCCACCAGCCGGGCGGCCTTCTTGTAGGGGCGGTTGTAGGCCAGACCCATCTCTTCCATGGCGTAAAGCACGCGCCGGTGGACAGGTTTGAGGCCGTCGCGGACGTCGGGCAGTGCCCTGCCCACGATGACGCTCATGGCGTAATCCAGGTAGGACTGCCGCATCTCGTCTTCGATATTTACCGGAATCCTGACTTCCTCTTGCTGCATGGCTCTACTTTCTCACATTAATATGCTCTTAATTTATTCGCTCTTTTAATCAGAGCAACTCGGCAAATTCCTCCATGGTTAAACCCGCCGTCTTATAATTGCCCTTAACGTGCCTTTAGATATTTCTCTATGGTCTGGTATGGTTAATCTTCGGTGTGGGGGGTTGATATTCCAAAATATAATATGGCTGCCTTTTTATTGAACTGATATCCTATATTAGACAATGCCATGACCACCTCTCTTCCGGACAAAAGAGGCATTTGGATCACGGATTTACCTCAATTATCTCTTCATAGATCGAAGGAGGTATAGGCTCGCCATGTTCTTTAAGGCTTTCCAGATGGGCCTCGATGGCTTCCTTTATGTTTTTTCTGGCCTCTTCTCGTGTCTTACCCTGGGAGATACATCCAGGCAATGAGGGGCATTCTATTACAAACATTCCGTCTTCGTCTTGCTCTATAAAAACCCTATATTTCATATCTTTAATCCCCGCCTAAGCTGACCCCGCATAGTATAATCAGCATCACGCCACAAAGCTATACATCCAGGTTGCGCACTTCCATGGCGTAGCGCTCGATAAACTCCCTGCGCGGCTCCACCTGATCGCCCATGAGGATGGTGAACAGCTCGTTGGCTTTGTAGAGGTCGTCCACCGTGATTTGCAGCAGCGTTCTGCGGGAGGGGTCCATGGTGG
>JAUXIQ010000209.1 GCA_030620925.1 Nitrospinota bacterium | reverse complement strand
TTGCGCACTCTTCTATCTCTTTAGGGATGGACCTGAAATAGCCCATCATCAGCCAGGTGAGGAAAGGAATCAGGAAGGTGGGATAGACGACTATCAGGGACCAGATGGAGTCCAACAGCCCCAGCTTACCCATCACCTGGTTCATGGGCAGGAACATCAGGGTCGGGGGGCACCAGGTAGGTCACAAAAACGGCCACCCCGAAGAACTCCACCCCCCTGAACTTCATGCGTGCCAGGCTGTATGCGGCCAGAAGAGCTATAACCAAAGCGATCGCAGTGGTCGCCACGCTGACTATCATCGAGTTTTTGAACCATATCAGGAAGGGCGTATCGTAGAAGAGGAGCTTATAGTGCTCGAGCGTGACGCCCTGCCTGATGAGGAAGGGAACGGATTCAAGATCATATAGCTCTGCATCCTTCTTGAACGAGGTGACGACCATAAAATATAAGGGGAACAGGGCGAAAATGAAAAAAGGTATCAGCGGGAGGTACAGATCGAACGCCCTTAATATGCCCTTATTCTTTTTTTTCATGTAATTTCGTCCCTCCGGATAAAGAATCGAAGCTGGATGAAGACCACCACCACCAGGATGGGGAACAAGAAGAGGGATATGGCGGCGCCCTGTCCCAGGTTCCCGCCTTGAAGACCGTAGGCAAAGGAGAGGGTGGAGAAAAGGTGGGTCATGTTCATGGGCCCGCCCCTGGTGAGGATGAAGACGATGTTGAAATCTGCGAAGGTAAATATGGTGGAAAAGAGTATGACGATGGCCAGCACGGGTTTCAGTAAGGGGAGCGTGATGTGCCAGAATTTTTTAAATCTTCCGGCGCCGTCGGTATCCGCCGCCTCGTAAAGCTCCGTGGGAATGGATACCAGGCCGGCCAGGATGGCTATGGCGAAAAATGGGAGACCCCGCCAGGTGTTCACTATGATCACGGACAGCATGGCCAGCCTCGGGTCGGTAAGCCACCAATGCTCGCCCAGGCCAAGGCGCGACATCGTCCAGTTCACCACGCTGTAATCAGGGTCCAGCATCCACCACCAGGCCAGAACGCTCAAGGCGGTGGGGACCACCCAGGGCAGGAGAACCACCGCCCGGAATATCCTCCTGAACCGCATCGCCCTGTGCATCAACTGGGCAAGAACTAAGCCCAGAACGATCTTCATACCCACCGAGGCGCCGGTGAAAAGAAAGGTGTTTCTGACCGTGCGCCTGAAGGTCTCGTTACCAAGCATGTCTGCGAAGTTTTTAAGGCCCACGTAGGTGAATTTTTCAGACCCTACCCAGGCATCCGAGACACTGAGGGATATGGCGATTACGAAGGGATAGGCAACGAGGAGGACGATAACTGCCAAAGCGGGAGCTATGAAAATGAACCCGAGTATCTTCTCCTGCTCGACCTTCTCTCTGAAAGACTGCCAGGCACTAATCTTTTTTACCGCTGTTACTTCAGCTGCAACAGCTCCATCCTCCATCGCGCCTATCCCTTCTCTTTTTACACTACTGGTCTGCTTCGGGAGAACTTTTACCTCCACTTCATCAGGAGGCTAACAACCGTCTCCCATCACTTTGTTATCTTTTTCTTTCTGCCTGCAAATATATCCTTGATCTCCTTTTCCATCACGGCTATGGCCTGTTTGGGGGTCTTCTTTCCGGTGGCCACCGAGGCGAACATATTGGGGATCACGTAAAGCTGGTTGACTACCTGCGAATGCTTGGTGGGGAGACCCGGCCAGCCCTGGGTGTGGGAATATTTGCCTATCTTCGGCGCAAAGGCATACTTGGGATTGGTGCCCCAGACGGGGTGATTTGCGAACGCCTTTAAAAGCGGCTGGTTGTATCCGTCACTGGCCCAGATGTGGGCATCGTAATTCTCTTTCTGGAACATGAAGCGGAGCAGGTCCTTGGCCAGCCCCTTGTCTTTCGCCCAGCTCATAACCCCATAGCCGCCAGTATAGCAATACATGTGCCTCCCCGCCGGGCCTTTGGGGGGTATGAAGTGGTTGAGCACGCTTATGGCCGGGACCACCGTGCCGTCGAGCTTCTTGACCTTGAGGTTGCCCCTCTCCGCCGACTTGTAGGCGCTGATGGGGTTTAGGATGAACGAGCCCTTCCCCGAGGTGATGAACCGGTTGTTGCTGGCGTCGTCCCATGCTACGACCTGCGGGTCGAGGGCTTTCTCATACAGCTCCTTGACGAACTCGATGGCATTGACCATCTCCGGCGAATTGACGGTTATGGTCTCGCTGTCCTTCGCCACCCAACTTGCGCCGTAGCTCCACATGATGCCTTGCAGGATGGCGTTGGCGTCCGCGGAATTCCCCAACTGTATCCCTCCCGGGTGGCCCTTCTTCTTGAGCTTGGCGCCCACTCGCAGCAGGTCTTCCCAGGTATCGGGGATTTTCTCGCCGATGTCCGCGACCAGGTCCGTTCTGGCCACCAGCGGGAAGGAGATGAAATACGCGGGTATCGCTTTCCAATGGTTGTTAACAACGGACGTTTCCTTGCCCAGTTGGAAATAGCCGCCGTGCTCTTTCCCCAGCTCAGCAGCCAAGTCGTCTAAATCTTCGAGTTGGGCCTCATAAAGAGACACTTCACCGCCACCCACTCCCCAGGTATCGTGGCCCGCACGGGCCTGCGCCTCAGCAGCCTTTTTGGCCGCAAGCTGAAGGTGGGCGATGGTGTCCAGCCTGGCCACGATGCCCTTGGACTTACCGAAAGCGGCAAATTGCTCCCTCAGCTTCTCGTCCGACTTGGGCACGAAGTGGTTCCAGTTCAACATGGTAAGGTCCACACGCTTCTTCTTGGCGTAAGCCGAAGACCCGCCTAGCATGGACAGTCCATAGAGCCCCGCAGCCGCTCCGGCGCTGGTGGCTAAGAACTTTCTCCTGCTCAAACCTTTACCTGATTTACTGCTCATAAGACTGCCTCCCATCGGTAATAAGGTTCAGGTGATACGAAAACCGAGCATCACTCCGACACAAAATTATTTAAAGTTAAATCACCTCCTTTGCTGAAGTAATAATAATGTTATGAAACACAACCTATTTACTCTGGTATTTGCTTCTTTACCCCAACTTGTACGATTCGCTCCCCCCTCAAAAGAAAATTGACCGGTATACTTTCTCCGGTAACGGTTACGAATCCGCAAAGAATCATAATATTTAGATAAACAGCATCAAGATTTATCGCACACTATCAAAGGACTGTCAACTCAAAAAAGACAATTTTCCAGGTTTGACGTGAGGGCCTCATTAGATATTCATATTTAATTTTGGCCTGCATTTCAGACAGATTTCTTAAAACATTAAATTCCAATATAACCAATTTATAAAGAATGGCTGTTTGCAAGCTCGCCTCACTTCTGCTATATAGTTTCATTGAAAATAAGTTGTTCAGCCCCTTCGAACATTTCTTTCCTAAAATTCTTTACGGGGTTGGTCAAGGATTCAGCTACCGAACCCCATAGGCATCAAGAACCGGGAGAGAGAAATGGAATACAAGAACATCATCTATCAAGTGGAAAACAGGGTGGCATGCCTGACCTTCAATCGACCCGATGTGCTCAACGCCGTAAACGCTGAGATGATGGCCGAAATACAGCACGCATTGGAGGACGCCCGCTACGACGAAGGCGTGGGCGCCCTCACGGTTACCGGTGCGGAGCGGGCCTTCTCCGCCGGCGGCGACGTTAAGACCATGCCGGAGCGCCTCAAGATGAATCCCGTCGATCGGAGGGCTAACATCAGAAAGTCATCCCGCATGATCACCGCCTTCCAGCAGATAGAGAAACCGGTCATAGCAGCGGTAAACGGCGCCGCCGTAGGGGCGGGCTGCAGCATCGCCATGGCCTGCGACATCCGCCTGGCATCGGAGAAGGCCAGGTTCGGCCTGGTGTTCGTGAAGCGGGGCCTGCACCCGGACATGGGCGGCTCTTACTTCCTGCCCAGGATAGTGGGCACGGGCCGCGCCTGCGAGATGATCTTCACAGGGAAAATAATCGACGCTCAGGAGGCGGACCGCATCGGCCTGGTGAACCGCGTTGTTGCACCAGAAAAATTGATGGATGAGGCGCGAACGCTGGCTGAAGAAATAGCCAACGGGCCCGCCGTCGCCATAGGCATTTCCAAGGTAGCGATTTACAAAGGGCTCGAATCGGACCTGGAGGCGGCCCTGGACTATGAAGCCTTCGCCCAGTCCATCTGCTCGCAGACCGAGGACGCAAAAGAGGGCGTTCAATCTTTTCTGGAGGGTCGCGAACCTGTGTTCAAAGGCCGCTGAGAATCAGAGGTATATTCAAAGCAGGGTGTATCGCAATACGTCCATACCTGAAGGGAACCTGATGAAACGGTTGATTTCGACAACATGGTTAATTCTTCTATGCGCCGCACTGATAACGGGCTGTGCCAACCGTGTGTCTTTCATCCAGAAAGGCAAGAAGGTAGACGAATACAGGTGGAAGGTTGAGAAGCTGAAGTATTCCAGGCTCTCTGCTGATCAACAGGCTCTCCTCTCTGAAAAAGGGAAGCCCGATTATATAAAATTTTATCGCCCGATGCGTAAAAGAGGAGGAGGCATCTTTGTGAGGATGTTCAAATATGTCGGGCGCGGGTTTATAAACCTCTTTATCAACACTTTTCGGCCGATGAATTCCCAGCGGAGAATAGA
>JAUXIQ010000421.1 GCA_030620925.1 Nitrospinota bacterium | reverse complement strand
GTGTGGTAATAAGTAAAATAGAAGCAGAACAGGCGGCGGCCAAGGCTGTGGACAAAGCACTCAAAGAAGCTGAGCCGAATGTCAAAGTACTGGATATAACCATATTTACCGCCCATTACCGCATAGAAGGACAAATAAGGTATGTCTCCAAAGGCTATCGAAGCCGCTTATCCGATTACCTCAATGAAACTAACTCTACTTTTCTGCCCATCACCAACGCCAAGGTAACCACCATTAATGGAGAGCTGCACGTCCTCTACAAAGAAGTGGTCATTGTCAATAAGGATGAGATCACCATGGTCATACCCCAGTAAGGGCCTTTTCCCATGAATACCGCCGACGGAAAGGCCCGGCACGGCCGCCAGCAGACTGAAGAGGACGCTTGCCTGGTTATACTCATAACCACTCCCACGCGGGAAAAGGCGGAAACTCTCGGCGAAGGCCTTGTGGAAAAAGGCCTGGCAGCCTGCGTGAACGTAATCCCCACCGTGACATCAATATATACCTGGGAGGGGGAGCTCTGCAGAGAGCAGGAATCCCTGATGCTGGTCAAAAGCACCTCCTCGCTTTTCTCACGAGTTACCGAGTATGTCCGCCAAAATCATGAATATGATGTCCCCGAGGTAATCGCTCTTCCCATCGTTAATGGCTTAAAGGAATATATCGATTGGGTGCGGGAGTCCTGCTCAAAAGCCCGGACTGATTGAAAATTCCCTCCTTAGGCTATAGTCTTTAAGGAAAACCAGAAAGTAAAGCTCGTAGATCCACTAATATTTAATCAAGAGGTATCAAATCATGCTTGAGCAAGCGCTGATAGAAAGAACACTGGGAAGCGCCCTGGGGGGGGAGGGGGATTTTGCGGAGTTATTCGTGGAGAAAAACAGTAAAAACCAGCTTCAGTTCAGCGGCGGCCGGCTGGAGAAAAGTATATCGGGAACGGATTCAGGGGTGGGCATAAGGGTTTTCAAAGGGCATCAATCTTATTACGGCTATACCAACGACCTCTCGCCTCAGGGTCTTGAGGATGCGGCCCGCACCCTCGCCGAGGCAGTATCCCTGGGAGTGGGGAAACGGGTAATCCCCCTTAAACGAAGAGAGACGAACGATATCCACCCTGTGGAAGTTCAGCCGGAAGGTGTCCCTTTCTCTGAAAAGCTCCTCCTGGTGGAGAGGGCCAACCGGGCCGCACGCGATACGCACCGGGCCATATCCCAGGTAGAGATAAGCTACTCGGACGAGGCACAGGAGGTGTCCATAGCCAACAGCGACGGGCTCATGGTGGAAGACCGGCGGGTGAGGACCAGGTTGATCCTGCTTGCGGTGGCTTCGAACGGTAACGAGATGCAGGTGGGTAGGATGGCCCCGGGAGCCCTCATGGGATTTGAGTTTTACGAAAGTATAAACATCGAGGAATCGGCCCGACAGGCGGCGGAAACGGCGCTCACCATGCTCGACGCCGATTACGCACCGGCAGGCACCATGCCCGTTGTCATCCACAACGGGTTCGGGGGGGTAATCTTTCACGAAGCCTGCGGCCACGGCCTGGAGGCATATTCGATCTCGCAGGAGGCATCCATCTTCGCCGAAAAGATGGGGGAGGTAATCGCCAGCGAAGTAGTCTCCGCCGTGGACGACGGCTCGCTCCCCAACGCCTGGGGCTCAACAAACTTAGACGACGAGGGGACACCCACCCAGCGCACAGTACTCATCGAAAGGGGTATCCTGAAATCCTTCATGGTAGACAAGCTATCGGGGCTGAAGCTGGGCCTTGCCTCCACGGGCAGCGGCCGGCGGCAGTCTTACCGCTTCCCCCCCGTCTCCCGCATGCGCAACACCATGATACTCGACGGAGAAAGCAGCTTCGAGCAGATCATCGCCGCCACTGATCAGGGCCTCTTCGCCAAAAAGATGGGGGGAGGGAGCGTAAACCCTTCCACCGGTGATTTCAACTTCGCGGTCGAGGAAGGCTATACCATAAGCAAAGGCAAGATAGGTAAGCCCGTGCGAGGGGCCTCCCTCATAGGCAACGGCGCGCAGGTTTTAAAAGACATAGATATGGTTGGGAATAACCGGGAACTTGCTCAGGGAATGTGCGGGGCCAGCAGCGGGTTGGTGCCCACTAACGTTGGTCAGCCCACTTTACGGATAAAGAACATGGTGGTCGGCGGCCGGCAGCAGTGAAACCTTTATAAAATTTCCCCATCGGCTTAAAGCGATTCGATGGCCTCCTCGCCGAAAAGCCCGGATGGTCGTATCATGAGCACGATAATGATGATGACGAAGGGGACGAAATCTTTTAGCCCCCCTCCCACATAGGGGTCGATATAGCCCGCCGATACGCTTTCCACTGCGCCCACTATAAGGCCCGCTATGATGGTGCCCAGTATGCTGGTCATCCCTCCCATGATCACCACGGGGAATACTTTGAGCCCCATGACGGAGAGGTACATGTCCACCCCTACCATACTTCCCCAGACGTCGCCCCCGATGGCCGCCACCAGCCCCGTCAACGCCCAGGCGAAGGCTATAAAATGCTTTACATTGATCCCCATAAGCTGTGATGCCGCGTGATCGTCCGCTACGGCGCGGAGAGCCATTCCGGTGCGGCTTTTCAGGAAGAGAAAGCTGAACCCGGCCAGAAAGGTGATGCTTATAATGGCTCCCACAATAGCGATAGGTTTCACCAGGAGGT
>JAUXIQ010000445.1 GCA_030620925.1 Nitrospinota bacterium | reverse complement strand
CTTGACACTTTTTTTGTCCATTATTTTGTCACGCTCATCTTATTGAAGATATTGCGATAATATATTATATAACAGTGAAACTGTCAACAATTATGTCACAATCTTGTATTTTTTTCTGTTGGATAAATTGCCCCCTAACATTATATAGGGATGCACACACTTCCTGATCAGAGCCTTCTTGGAAGTAATCCCACTTACCCTGTAGTATTCAACTGTCTTGTATCCTGAGCATAGTCTGTATCTCAGGTTCATTCAAGAACCCTTCTTTTTGCAAACGGGCCGACCATCCGACTGTAACCGTTCTATTTGACAATCACTCGAAATGAAGGGTAATATGGGTTTTTCTAACGGCCAAAAGTGCGTGGATTTTTATGGTTATTTCGTCTCAGTCCGATAGCACTCAGGAATAATTATCGCATGGAGTTAATGCTTGAAACAGGAGGTGTATAGTGCGAAAAGAGTCTGAAACGTTCCTCAGGAATCTGGTGGAGACACCCAGCCCCTCGGGTTTTGAACAGGCCGCCCAGGAGGTCTGGAAGAGCTACGTGAGCAAATACACCCATGAGGTCCGGAAGGACGTGCATGGCAACTGCATCGCCGTGCTCAATCCCAAGGGCTCCCCCAGGGTTATGCTGGCCGGACATGTAGACGAAATCGGTTTCATGGTTCACTACATAGATAAAGACGGCTATATATATTTCTCGGCCATAGGCGGGCACGATCCGGGCATCATTTCCGGCCAGAGGCTGGTCGTTTCGGGGGATAAGGGGCCGATCCTGGGGGTAGTAGGGAAGAAGGCCGTACATCTCACCACTCCTGAAGAGAGGAAAAAGACCGCGCAGATAGACCAGATGTGGCTGGACATAGGCGCCGGGACCAAAGCAGAAGCGGAAAAGAAGGTCGCAGTGGGGGACCCCATAACCTACGCCGTGGGTTACGAGAACCTCATGGGGGACATGGTGGTTTCCAGGGCTTTCGACGATAAAGTGGGGTGTTTCGCCGTGGCGGAAGCACTGCGCATAGCCTCGCGCCGAAAGCTCAAAGCGGCCGTCTATGGAGTTTCCACCGTGCAGGAAGAGCTGGGCCTGAGGGGGGCGCGCACCAGCACCTTCGACGTAGACCCCAAAGTGGGCTTAGCCATAGATGTTACTTTCGCTTCCGACCACCCCGATATGGACCGTAAGAAGGTGGGGGAAGTCAAGCTGGGCTCGGGGCCGGTGGTATCGGTAGGGGCCAACATCAACCCCATGGTGGGCAAGATGCTCATGAAGATTGCCGGGGAGGCGAAAATACCCTATCAACTGGAAGGCGCGCCCAGGGCTACCGGCACGGACGCCAACCCCATGCAGATATCGCGGGGAGGCGTGGCCACGGGGCTTATAAGCGTGCCCAATCGATACATGCACACACCGGTGGAGGTGGTCTCTTTGAAAGACCTTGAGAATACCGCCAAACTGCTGGCCGAGTTCATCTGCCGGGTGGACGATAAAATAGATTTCATACCATAGAACAGTAAACGCTTCCGGTAATCCTGAAGTGAAAGGAGAGGGCCATGATAGATTATAAGATCGGCGACAATTTAGAGCGCTACATGGATTTCGTGAAGGGGTTCCGGGAGGACACGCTGGACCCCATTTCGGAGGGGATCGAGGAGAATGGGAAACTGCCTGAGGACATAGTCCGGGTGCTGGCCGACGCCGGGCTGTTTCGCCTGACTATGCCCACCGAGTACGGGGGCGAGGAGCTCGCTTTTTCCGATTACTGGCCGCTGTTGGAGGAGGTGGCCAAGGCCCACGGCTCCATACGGCTGATTGTGCACGCGGCAAACGGCTTCTGGCGCATGATTCACAACTTCGGCAACCCAGAGCAGAAGAAGAAGTACCTGCCGGAAGCGGCCAGGGGCGACAGATACCTCGGTTTCGCGCTCACCGAGCCGGATACGGGTACCGGCGCGGATATCAAGAGCGAGGCCCGCAGGGAGGGGGATAACTGGATCGTCAACGGCAAGAAACAGCTCATCTCCTTCGCAGATTTCGCCGACCCTTTCCATATCTTCGCCTACACCGACCGTTCCAAGGGGCACCTGGGCGTCACCGCCTTCCTCCTGGAGCGGGATACCCCGGGTTTCGAGATAGAATACATGAAGCCAACCATGGGGCTGCGAGGCAGCGAGCACGGCATCTTTCACATGGACAACACCCTCCTCCCCGCGGAAAACCAGCTTGGGGAAGTGGGGCAGGGGCTGGAGGTTGCCTTCAGCTTCCTGGAGATAAGCAGGCTCTCCATCGCCGTGGGGTGCCTGGGCCTGGCCCAGCGGTTCCTTGAGCTGACCCTGGAGTTTTCCAAGGAGCGGGAGACTTTCGGGAAGCCCATATCCAAGAGGCAGGCCGTTCGGAACTACCTGGCGGAGATGGCTACGGACGTCTATGCGCTGCGCAACATAATCGCCGACGCCGGCCGCAAGTTCGACAAAGGAGAGGAGCTGCCCGCCGAGGCCTCCATAGCCAAGCTGTTCG
>JAUXIQ010000293.1 GCA_030620925.1 Nitrospinota bacterium | reverse complement strand
ATCGTAGCCCATCCCCAGCCTGTCCACCACCCCTTTGCGGAAGTTCTGCACGAAGACATCGCAGTGCTTGATTATGCGGTATATTACTTCTCTTCCCTCAGGGTTTTTGAGGTCGACGGAGATGCTCTTCTTGTTCCGGTTCAGGAATTCGGAATAGAAGTCCCAGGTGGTGGGAAGGTCCGTAGTCTTTTCCACGAGATCGAGCAGGCCGCGGCTGGGGTCACCCGAAATAGGCTCCAATTTTATTACTTCAGCCCCCATATCCCCCAACATGACGGTGGCCGAAGGACCCTGCATCCAGATGGAGCAATCCAGAATTCTTATTCCATTAAGTATCGACGCCATTAATCCACCCCCTTTTTCCCCTGACGGCGAGGCAGCTGATTCACCATCTTCCGGGGTGAGATAACCAGGGGAATCGGCTCCGCGATTCTCTCCTGGCTCAGATGACTTTTTCCTTCCGCAGCTCTTCTATTTCTTCAGCGCTGAACCCGCAGATTTCACTCAGGGTCTCCTCGGTATGCTCTGAGAGGGAGGGCGCCCTGTTCTGGATACCGCAAGGTGTTTCGCTCATTCCGAAGGGGAATCCCATGATGTCTACATTTCCCAGTTCAGGGTGATCGAAAGCGGCAAGATAACCGTTTTCTATCGCCTGAGGGTCTGAGAGTAAATCTGTTAGGTCATTGACGATAGTGTAAATGAAATCTCCCCCTTCTTTTAAGAGCTTCAACCACTGGTCTCGGGGCCTGGAGGCGAATCGCTGGTCCAGAACGGGAATAAGCTCTGCGGAGTTATCCGCACGGCAGCTCATTTCCTTGAATCTGGGATCGCTTTCCAGCTCCTGGATGCCCATGACGGCGCAGAAATCGTGCCAGTAGCGATCTGGCTCCAGCATGCCCAGGCATATCCACTTGTCATCCTGACACCTGTAGTGGTTCCACAAGGGATTGGGTACTTCCTCTCTGGCAGCCTTGTTCATCGGCTGTTTCATGGTCATGACCGCCTGCACGTTAAGCCCCTGGAGATGCATCATGCTGCCCAGGTGCGAGGTGTCCACCCGCTGGCCGATTCCCAGGCGCTCTCTGGCTATGAGAGCGGTGAGAATTGCATAGGAGAGCATGATGGCGCCCATCTGGTCTGCTATGCCGCCTGCGATATTGAGGGGAGGCGTGTCGGGGCCGCCCAATGCGGTCATTATACCGGAGCGGGCCAGGCCCATATAATCGAAGGAAGGTTCTGCGCTGTCGGGGCCATGAGGTCCGTATCCTGAGGCGGCAGCGTAAATGATCTTCGGGTTGTGCTTCTTGAGGTCTTCGTAGCCGAGGCCCAACCTCTCTGCCACTCCTTTGCGAAAGTTCTGAACGAAGACGTCAGATTCGGCCGCCAGGCGGTAAACCACCTCACGTCCCTCCTGCCTCCTTAAGTCCAGGGTTATGCCTTTCTTGCTTCTGTTAAGGTATTCGAAATAAAAATTGTAATCCGCTTCGATATTCAACGCCTTCATGATCTTGGGCACAATGTTGCGGCCGGGGTCTCCATCGATAGACTCTATCTTGATGACCTCCGCGCCCATGTCTCCAAGCATGACAGTGGCACAAGGGCCCTGCTGCCAGATAGTCCAGTCCAGCACTCTGATCCCCTGCAAAGGCAAATTCATGATGATAATCCCCCCCCCTCTATGACTCACCACCGGGGTGCAAAATGCAGCTTCGCCGCTACACCTCATGATAGGCCTGGAAATGAACCTTTAGTATATCATTGGCGGCATGTCAAGATAAAGTTACATAAAGGACGAATATACCACGTAAAACGTTAGCATGGTGGGAACATATAGAGGGAATCTTTTTAATGAAAAGAGAGATTTTTGATGTTATATTAAAGAAAAAATCCGTGGCGGTAATTATAAATCAGCGATGAAAATGGCCTGGATCTGAAATTCAACGATTATTGAAAGGAGATTTTTTATTTCCGATTCTAAAGTGCCCTTTGATGCCGGAAGTCGGAACTTGCAGAAAATTTCCCGCTTTTATATTATTCTATTTCAGAGTATCATGATTCTTCTTTATGAATCGTAATGGGAAGAAGCGTTCATTCATACCCTAAACATAACGGGAGCTTCCATGAACCGCATCAAAATTGACATACAGAAGGACGTGGAGAAAATGCAAAGCAGAATGGACCAGATGTTCGAGCGTTTGATAAGTCAGGCCAAATCTTTCTGCCTGCTCGCGGATAACGTCTGGCGGCCGGCCCTGGATGTCTACGAAACGCCTGAATCGGTGATCATACTGATGGAGATAGCAGGAGTCAGCAGGGAAGACCTGGAGATAATCCTGGAAAGGGATTACCTCACCATACGCGGTCAGAGGAAAGACCTCACTGACCAGCCTAAGATGCGCCTGCATCAGATGGAAATAGATTACGGAATGTTTGAGAGGGTGGTCCGTCTTTCCATCCCTTACAAGGAAGACGGCATCTCAGCCTCTTACAGCGATGGTTTCCTCAAGGTAACGATTCCCAAGAATGCGGCGAAACCTCCGGGGAAAATAGACATATCGTCATAGAAACAGCAGCGAATATCGAACCTCATTAAATTTTTCCATAGGCAATAGAGGCAGGAGGATTAACAGTTATGGAATTGGATATCAAGAAAGGGGCCTTGCCGGATGAGGCGTCCAAGGAAGGTTCGCCTCCCATACCCGACCAGTTGCCCATTTTACCTATAAAAGGCAGCGTCATTTTCCCCGACATGGTGATGCCCCTTTTGGTTGAAAAAGAGAAGTCGCTCAAGCTCATCGATGAGGTGCTTGTGAAAGACAAGCTCATCGGCGTGGTGGCCGTCAAGGACCAGGAAACCAAAGACCCCGATACCGGCCAGCTTTTTACCTACGGGACGGCCGCCATAGTATTAAAGATGATAAAACTCCCCGAGCAAGGGAGCAACGTGCTGATACAGGGCCTCAAGCGCATCAAAATCCTCAATTACGTGCAGAAGGAGCCTTACTTCAAGGCGGAAATAGAAATCATCGAGGAAAAAGAAGAGATAGACATGGAAGTGGAGGCCCTGATGAACAACCTCAGGGAACTCTTCCGCAAGATGATGGAGCTGGCCCCCCGCCTGCCCCAGGAGCTGGGCATCATGGTCATGAACATCGACAGGCCGGGGAACCTGGCGGATTTAGTTGGCTCCGCCCTGAATATAAACATCGAGGATAAGCAGAAACTTCTGGAAACTTTGGACGTGAAAGTGCGCCTGAAAGCGGTGCACGATATGCTCAACCGCGAAGTGCAGGTTCTCGAGCTGGGCAGTAAGCTTCAATCCGACGTAAAGAGCGAAATGGAGGAGCAGCAGAGGAAATATTTTCTGCGCGAACAGCTTAAGGCGATCCAGAAAGAGCTGGGAGAGGGTGACGACCAGGAGGCGGAGATAGAAGAGCTGCGCGAGAAAATAAAAGCCGCCGGCATGCCCGAGGAAGCGAACAACGAGGCGGAAAAGGAATTGGAGCGCCTGGCCCGTATGTCCCCCGCCTCGGCGGAATATACCGTCTCCCGCACCTACCTGGACTGGCTCATCGAGCTTCCCTGGTCCAAGGCCACCGAAGACAACCTGGATATAAGCGTGGCCCAGAAAGTGCTGGACGAAGACCACTACGACCTCAAAAAAGTT
>JAUXIQ010000443.1 GCA_030620925.1 Nitrospinota bacterium | reverse complement strand
CGCTGGGTTCGCCGAACCGCCTCAGCGGGATATGTTTGAGCAGCTTCTTCTTCATTTCGTCTTCGGCATAAGTCCCCGAATGCGATTCCAGCGGGAACCATGCCGGAGCGATGGCGTTGACGTTGATCTTGTGCCGGGCCCATTCCAGAGCCAGGGCGCGGGTCATGTTTATGACGCCGCCCTTGCTGGCGCTATAGGGTACCTCGTATTTCAAGCCCCTCAGTCCGGCGCCCGAAGCGATGTTGATTATCTTCCCGCTCCCCTGATCCACCATGTGTTTCGCCGCCGCCTGCGAACAGAAGAACATCCCCCTCAGGTTGGTATCCAGGATAGAGTCCCAATCCTCCTCGGTTACTTCGAGCGCATTCCTGGCAATGCCGAACCCCGCGTTGTTCAGCAAGATGTCGATTTTTCCGAACTCCTTTACGGTCGTGTCTATCATGTTGTTTATATCCGATAGCTTCTGCACGTCGGTAACCACCGTGATGCATTTTCCGCCCGCATCGTTTATCTCTTTGGCCGTGCCTTCGATCTGGTCCTTGCTCCTGGCCGCCGCCACGATGGAAGCGCCCACCTGCGATAGCGCCAGGGACATGGCCTTCCCCAAACCCCGTCCGGCACCCGTCACCGCCGCTACTTTCCCGTCAAGCTTCAACTCATCCAGAATCATTTCCCCTCTCCTTATCAATCGGATCTATTGATTTTCTTGATTTTCTTTTGCAGTCTTATGGCGTGGGGTCCTTGACACCTTCCCAGGTGGGCGCGGTGACCAATTCTTCGGCCAGTTTGGATACGGCGTCCATGATATCCTGATGTTCTCTGACGTCAGCGCCGCGTGCGCCTCGCTTCCCCACACCGGCGGCGATGAAGTATTTGGTCTCCAGGTTGCATAAGAATTTCAGGAGAAACCCCAGTTGTGTCCCGATGAACTCGTAGCGGCTCCCGTCGGGGTGGCCCTGGGGCATTACCAGCAGGCAGCGTTTGGGTGTCTCGATGTAGGGTTTGTAGTCCGGCCCCAGGAAGGCGTAGAGCCTGTCCACGAAGGCTTTGGCCTGGGCGGTTATCCAGCCCACGTAGACCGGCGAGCCTATGACCACCGCGTCCGCTCCCACGATTTCGTCGTAGAGGGGCAGCATGTCGTCTTCGATGGAGCAGGTGCCGGGGTTGCTCTTGCAGGCCAGACAGGCCACGCAGCCGCCTATTTTCATGTCGCAGATGTTGTAGAGCTTGGTTTCGGCGCCGCACTCTTTAGCTTTATCCAGGATGTGGTTGACCAGTACGTCCGTATTCTCACCTTTGCGCGGGCTGCCGATGAATCCCAATATCTTCATCTTTCGTTTCCCCCCATGGAAATTTGTCATTATTAGCGGGTTGTTACTTCACGGTCAGTAAAAGTTCTTATACTATACCCCCATTCCTGCGTCAATCGGAGCTTGGTTTACTTCAGAGGGAACCCTTTTTGAAAAACCCCCGCGGAAAGTGAAGCTAAACTCCCCCTAAAAACTTTTGCTCGTAGTATCAGGTCAGGGGAAAACTTTTACCTAACCCCGCTGCACGCGGGGTTAGGTGAGCTCTTGGGGGGCACCTTTCTAAAGAAAGGTGCCCCCCAATCCCCCCTCCAAAGATTTTTATGACAGTCAATAGGGATAGACCTGATAAAATCCATCCAGAGTGTCAGTGCGGAGAAGTGCCCATGATCGGTAACAAAAGTTTTGGGAAGGAGTTTGAGGGAACCTTTTTTCAAAATGGTTCCCTCAAGGTTCCCTGCAGGTGCCCTGGAGGTTCTCCCGAGGTGCACCCGGCAAGTCTCCGGTCTTGACAAACGTCTCCAACTATAGTATCCGAAACAGTAGTTTATGCTTTTTACGGTTTCCCCTGCCATTCTTCTAATCGTTTTTGTCCGTTGATCGGTTTATATAAAATTCTACATACAGTTATTCCCAGGAGGGTTGAAGATGAGCTATGAGAATATTCTTTACGAGAAGAAAGAAGGCATTGGTTACGTAACTGTGAATCGGCCCAAGGTATTGAACGCGCTCAACAGTCGGACGGTAGCCGAGCTCACACAGGTTTTCACCGAGATAAAAGACGATCCGGAGGTAAGAGTGGTGATCCTCACCGGCAGCGGAGATAAAGGATTCGTGGCCGGAGCGGATATAAACGAGATACACGAATTCGCCCTTCAAGGGCCTATCAAGGGGAGGGAGCTTTTCTCCCTGTCCGGCCAGCGGTTCCTGGACCTCATGGAGAATCTTGGCAAACCGGTGATCGCCGCCGTGAACGGGTATGCCCTCGGCGGCGGCTGCGAGATAATCGAAGCCGCTACCCTGGCCGTTGCTTCCGATAAAGCCAGGATGGGCCAGCCCGAAATCAACCTGGGCTTCAACCCCTGCTGGGGCGGGACGCAACGCCTCACCCGACTCGTGGGCAGGAAAAAAGCCATGGAGATGGTGCTCACCGGAGACATGATAGACGCCCAGGAAGCGCTGCGCGTGGGCCTGGTGAACAGGGTAGTGCCCCCAGAGCAGCTCATGG
>JAUXIQ010000235.1 GCA_030620925.1 Nitrospinota bacterium | reverse complement strand
GAAATGCAGGCGGAGAGATCGAAGTATACGTTGGGGTACCCGGCGGCCAACTCCGCCGCTTCGTCTTCGTATCCGCGGCCTAAATGGGCCAATAAGACCGTGAGCTCTTTGAATTGGTCGAGCACCTGGACGAAGCCGCGGGGCCTTGCGTAGTCGGGTGGGCCGTGGAATTCACCGGCGTGGAAAAATACCGGCAAGCCCATCTCCAGCGCCGTCTGATACACTGGCAGCAGAGGCTCATCGGCGGGGTAGAAGCGCTGGCTTGCAGGGTGCATCTTTATCCCACTGGCTCCGTGGTTCTCCACCTTGTCGTGAATCTCGTCAATTATCTGTTGGGCCGACATGTTGGGGTCGAGGTTTACGTATGCGATAAGCTCGGGGTGCTCTTTGGCCACGTCGCAGCTCCACTGGTTGCGGCGGATGGTGCGGGCGATCATCTTGTCGTTGATTTCGGGCAGGGCTTCTTCCCGTTTGTCCTCAGGAATTTTGGCCAGGGCCGCATCCCGCATTTCCGGCTGGGGAGTGAGGTTCAGCATCACCGACTTGCTGATGCCGCCCTCTTTCATTATTCCGAGCAGCTCGTCGATCACTCCGGTGTAACCGGCCCTGCCTCTCCCCTGCATTGCCTGGAGGCCGATTTCCGCCGTGGTATAGGTGTGCAGATGAGCGTCTATTATCTCGAATTCAGCCATGTCTATCTCCCCCTATTCTTTTTTGGAGGCTTCTTTCAGAAGCGCCCGGTAGAAATCATCGTAAACGGCGCATCCGCCCACTTTCTGATAGTAGAGGAGCTTGAAGCAGCCGTTACAGAGGGTACAGTAATTTATATCGTCCGCGCCGGAGAGAAGCTTTTTGGCGAACAGGGGGTCGGCGAAGGACTGCCGCCCCACGCCGACCATATCCACATGTTCTTCTCTCACGTTCTTTTCGGCCCAGTATCTTAACGATTTCTTCTGAGGGTCCGGCTCTTGCATCTTATTGTCGCCGTCTCTCAAGAGGCTGTAGGCCGTGCCCATTACGGGCATGCTCACGTTTTTCTTGATCTCCTCGGTCAGCCGGAAATGATGGAGCACCGCTTCCGGAGCGTCCCTGGTGGGGACGGATAGGGGCCTGCCCGCGGAAATGTTTATGTAGTGCATCCCCGACTCTTCCATCAGGCGGGCGAAGGCGACGGACTCGGCGAGGTCTTCGCGGTCAGTATCCGGGCCCGCAGTGCCGCAGCCGCCCGGCTCCGGCTCGTATGACGATGTGCGGCAGCCGAGAATGAAGGACGGATCGTCCACCGCTCCCTTTATTTTGTCCAGCGTCTCCCGGAAGAAGCGCGTCCTGTTCTCGAAGCTGCCCCCGAATCTGTCGTCCCGCCGGTTTGCCGGTCGCAGCATCTCACAGCATAGGTATGCGTGGCAGTGTTTGAAGTCGATGCCGTCCGCACCCACCGAGCGGGTGATGGCGGCGGCGGCGGCGAACTGGTCGCCGATGGCTTCGAGCTCATCGGTGGTGAGCGTTTCCACCGCGGGATCATCCGCTGGGTAGACCGAGACCACGCGGGAGAAGCTCCCGCTCTGTCTCCCGTCGTGGGTTATCTGGAAAAGTATCAGCGGCTCGGGATTCGTTTCCTTCATGGCCGCAACCAGCTCCCGCAGGCTCTCCTCCGTCTCCGGGTTGATTCTGAGCTGGTTCATCCTGCCCCGGCTCTCATGGGAGACGGTTATGGCCTCCAGGAAGATTATCCCCGGCCCACCTTCGGCGAAGCTCGTGTATCTCCTGAAGGTCTTGTCGCTGGGGCGGCCCAGCTCGTCGGCGTCGTTGGCCTCCATGGCCTGATAGACGATGCGGTTGGGCGCAGTTCTTTCTCCTATATCTATCGGCTGCGATAATATGGCTGACATCACGGTTTCCTCGCCGCCACCATGGCGGTATATTCGGGTATCACGGTGTCCATAACCGGTTCCACGAAACCGGCTTCCTGGAGCAGGCTTGCCATATCCTCACCGGACAGGGGGACCCCCTCCACCGACGTAATGTTGTACAGGGCGGAGAGCAGCGGGCCTTTGTAATCGCCGTCCATGAGAAAATCGTGGACCACGATGGCCCCGCCGGAGGGGAGCTTATCAAAACATTTTCGGAAAACCTTTAATTGCGTCTCCTTCGAGTAGCCGCTTATTATGAGGGAGATGAGCATGAGGTCGCCCTCGGGCCAGTCGTCTTTTCTGAGGTCACCGGGCTGGGTGGTTATGCGGTCGGAGAGACCCTCCTTCTCGATGATTTCCTCCGCCACCTTGAGCACGTTGGGAAAATCTATTATCACCGATTTCAATTCCGGGTTGCCCTGGCAGGCGGCGATGGAGCAGGCCCCGGAGCCACCGGCCAGGTCCACCATGTTCCGGTAGGCGGAAAAATCGAACTTCCTGGCCAGCATTCTCCCTCCGCCTTGGGAAGCGGAATGCTGCCCCAGTATGAACACCCGCGCCTTTTCGGGGTCGCTCATGAACTCCGCCCAGTTATCGGACATGATGGCCCGGTTCTGCCTGATCAGCTCGTCCAGGCGGATGAAATCGGGCATCAGGCACTCGCGCACCTGGAAGCGGTAATAGTCGCCGAAGTAGCTGGGGCTGGATTTTACCAGGTATCTCTCCGCTTCGGGGGAACAGGAGTATTTCCCTTCTTCCCGCTCAAGCAGTCCAAGGGCGGTGAGGGCTACCAGGAGCCTGTCCACGGGTCTGGGGTCCAGCTCGAGCGCTTCGGCTACCTCCGCCGAGGTCAGCGATTTTCCGGAGATTTCGTCCAGCACGTTCAGCTCCAGGGCGGCCAGGAGCACGCAGGTACCCATGTAACCGGTGGCCAGTCGGTGAATGAGGTTGGGGTCTGCCGGCCTGTTATCAGCCACGGTGGTCCTCCTTTATATGATCTCACGAAGACGGTGAGTATACAGGTGACGCAGGGGAGTTCAGGTTCGTGAAAGCATATCAAAATGGCGGGAGATGAGCAATAAAATAGGAAGGCCGCCGCCGGTCTGCGAAGGGGTATAAACAGCTTTCGCTTTTATGCCTGTATCAAATTGAGTTGAACCATCTTAAAGCCCGGATTAAAAAATGATACAATAGCCGGGGTGAGAGGTCAACGGAGCCTGCTTCCGATCAACGGAATTCAGAGCAGATGAAAAGGGAGGTCTATCAGTTGGATAATAAAACCGATCAAAAGAAAAATTTGCCGAGCGCCGAGGAGGCCGAAAGCATCTACCGGGAGAAACCCCCCAATTTTGAAACGTGGTCCGGCTATAGCGTTAAGGAATATTACCGACCGAAAGATATTGAAGGGATGTCTTACGAAGAAGACCTTAATGACCCCGGCTCTTTTCCGTATACCCGGGGTATCTACCCCAATATGTACAGGGGGCGGCTTTGGAGTCGGCGGGAGCTTTGCGGCTTCGGATCGCCTGAAAAAACCAATGAAAGGATTAAATACTTAATCGATCAAGGGGAGAGCGCCGTAAATATCGCTTTTGACATACCCACCAATTCCGGGGTGGATGCAGACCACCCCCTGGCCAAAGGAGATATAGGGCTTCAGGGCGCCCCCGTCTCATCGATACAAGACATGGAAACGGTCCTGGAAGGCATTCCTCTCGAAAACATCAGCGTCAATCTGAGCACCATCGGCTCCACCATGCTTATGGCCTTTTACCTGGTGGCCGCCAAAAGGAAGGGATTTAATTTTAATGAGCTGCGGGGAACCATTCTAAACGATACGCTCGGAGACCCTTTCTGCGGCTACGAGCGGAGTTTTGTCCCTTCAGACCTGGCTCTAAAACTGGCCATCGATTGTGTGGAGTATTGCATCAACCACGTACCCAGATGGAATCCCCTGAGTGTAGACGGGTATAATATCCGGGAAAACGGCGTCAATGCACCCCAGGAAATAGCATTTACCTTCGCCCTCGCCAAAGAATATCTGAGAGAAGGCCTGAAACGGGGAATAGCAATAGACGACATGGCCCCCCGCATAACGTTTACCGCCAGCGCGGAGATCGATTTCTTTGAAGAGATCGCAAAATTGAGGGCCGCCAGACGATTATGGGCGAGGATAATACACGATGAGTTCGGGGGCAGAGAACCAAGGGCTTTGAAATATAAATTTCACGT
Source organism: Nitrospinota bacterium (assembly GCA_030620925.1). Lineage (GTDB taxonomy): Bacteria > JAUXIQ01 > JAUXIQ01 > JAUXIQ01 > JAUXIQ01 > JAUXIQ01. The sequence continues at coordinate 148 of JAUXIQ010000235.1, read as the reverse complement.
CCATACCGCTGGTTCATCGCTGACCCGTCAGCAGCCGCTCAATAATGTCGTCAGGGTCACTATAGAGGCTCTGGCGGCGATACTCTCCGGCACCCAGTCGCTGCACACCTGTTCCTATGACGAGAATTTAGGGCTGCCCACGGAAGAG
>JAUXIQ010000328.1 GCA_030620925.1 Nitrospinota bacterium | reverse complement strand
GCGCAGTTCCTGCCCATCCACGACTTTTTCGTGGAAACGCTGGCCACCATCTTCAACTGGGCCTACACCACCTGCGGAGACGAGGCGCTTTTCGAAGTGCTCGAAGGGAGCGCCGAGAGCCAGAAGGCAGGCTTCGACGCCTGGGAGCAGATGAGCACCGAGGATTTCGCCCGGGCAACGGCCTTCCTGGCCAAATCGCACATGGGGAATATGACCGTGGAGGAGGATGAGGAGAAATTCACCTTCATCAACGACCCCTGCGGGAGCGGGGGCAGGATGATGCGCAAGGGCTGGTTCGACGAAGGGGGGAAGTTCGCCAGGGTGAAGGGAGCTCAGCCGCAGACCTTCGGGAAGGAGGGGCTGCCCGTCTACTGCGCCCACTGTGCGGTCTGGAACGGCATCATGACCATCCGGTGGTACGGCCATATTCAATGGGCCATCGAGCCTCCGGATAAACCGGAAGAGCCCTGCCGGATGTACATCTACAAGGACAGGGACAAGATTCCGGAAAAGTTCTACAAAGCCCTGGGGCTGGCCGGGAAGTAGCTTTTTCCCGCTCAGGCTTTCCTGGCGGCGAGCAGTGCGGCTCCCAGAGCACCCACCAACTGCGGATCAAGGGAGTAGGGGGTGATCTCCATCTTGATTTTTTCCTGCAGGTCGTTGATCACCCGCTCGTTCTTGGCCACACCTCCGGAGAGCATGACCTCTTCCTCGGCGTTCAGGCGGTGCACCATGGAGGCCACCCGGCTGGAGATCGCCTCGCTGATGCCGGCCGTGATGTCCACTGCAGAAACCTTCTCCGCGATCAGGGAGACCACTTCCGACTTTGCGAAGACGCTGCACTGACTGCTTATCTGCGCCGGACTCTGCGATCGCAGGGCGAGGGGGCCCATATCTTCCATGTCCACCTCCAGGACGCGGGCTATATCCTCCAGGAAACGGCCGGTGCCTGAGGCGCACTTATCGTTCAGGACGAAGTCTTTCACCCCTCCCTTCTCATCCACTTTGACCACCTTGGCGTCCTGGCCCCCTATATCGATGGTGGTCCTCACCCCAGGGTTGATCTTATGGGAGCCCATCGCTATGCAGGCGAGTTCGTAGATCGTCTCCTGGGCGAAGGGGACGTTCAACTTGCCGTATCCGGTGGCCACTATATAATCTATGTCCTGCAGGCCGATATCCAATCCCTCCAGGGCCTTATCCATGGCCATGCGGGAGGTATCCTCGCTGGTGATGGCGGACCGGACGATGCTGTGTGAGAGCATCTCCCCGTTGTTCATTACCACCACCTTGCCGAACCTGGAACCGACGTCGCAGCCTGCTACTATCATCAATCAATTCTCCACACTTTTTTCATCAACCTCTCATCATGCGTTTTCCGCTCTTGACCTTCTGCGCCTGGTCCGGCGCTCTCCCTTATCTGCGCGTTGCCGGGCGAAGATGGCAGCGCCCAGGGCGCCCATGAGCTGGGGGTCCACCTTTTCGCTAACGTCCACGAACTCGACCTTCATGCGCTCCTGCAAAAATCTGATCACGCCAACGTTCTTGGACACCCCGCCGGAGAGCACCACCTGTTCCTCCATTCCCACCCGAAGCACCATGCCCGCCAGTCGGCTGGCTACCGCGTCGTTGATGCCCGCCACGATCTCCTCCAGCGGCCTCTTCTCCGCCATCAGGGAGATCACCTCGGTCTCAGCGAATACGCTGCACTGGGCGCTTACCGAGGCCCTGCTGGCAGCCTTCAGGGAGAGGGGGCCCAGCTCTTCCACCGCGAGACTCAGGGCCAGGGCGGTGTCCTCCATGAAGCGGCCCGTGCCGGCGGCGCACTTTTCGTTCATCACGAACTCGCGCACCTTGCCGTTCGGCTCCAGCTTGATGACCTTGCAGTCCTGCCCCCCGATATCGATGACCGTTCTTATTTCCGGGCTGGTCCAGAAGGCTCCCATCCCGTGGCAGGATATTTCGGTGATGTTCTTCCTGGCGAAAGGGATATTGACGCGTCCGTAGCCGGTCCCCACTATATACTCGATATCCTCCAGCTTGAGGTCGGTGCCTTCCAGCGCGTTGTTCATGGCTTCCACGGCGGTATCCTCGCAGATCACACGCGAGGGCACCAGTGAATGGGAGAGGATGTTTCCGTCATCCATGATGACCACTTTCCCCGTGGTGGAGCCGACGTCGCAACCGGCCACTATCATTCTAAACCTCCGCCCTCTTAGCTTTAAGCATACTCATGAACCCGTTAAGCTTCTCTTTCAACTGTTCGCTGGAGACCACCCGGTAGTCCAGCAGGTCGCCGTCCAGGATGAGGAACTCGCAGTCTATGGCTTCGGTGATCTCGTCCCTCAACAGCTTGATGGTTCCGCAGTACTGGTTGCAGCTCCAATGGGCGTAGCAGATAGCGGCGTCCACTTCGTACTCTTTGCACAGGTCGGCCATGATCCTGGTGAACCCGGTCGTCTCGTTGGGGCCGTAGGTGGTGCACACGAAACCCCACTTGAGGGCCTTTTTGGCCAGGAAGTCTACGGGGTCGGAGGTATCCAGGTCCACCCCGGGATTGGCGTAGCCGAAGGTGTCCATGACGATGACTGCGCCGTGCTCCTCCATGAGCCAGTCGGCTATCTTCAGGTCGAACATGGGGAGCACATAGAGCCAGGCTATCCTGTACTTCTCCTCGTAGCCTACGCCTTCCCCTTTTTCCACCCTGGCCTTGAGCTCGTCCCGCCTGGCCCGGTAGTAATTAACGCCTTCAACGCGCCCGCACGAGGAGAGCATGACTCCGAAGTCCTTCACCGCTTCCCGTGCGCTGACGGGGCAGGGCTGGGCTTTGCGCAGCTCGCAAATCTCATCCCAGTAATCGTAAAGCTGCTTGGCGTAGGTCACCGACTCCGTAAGTTTATCCATGTCCAGCTTGCGGCCGGTATGCTCTTCCATGAATTCGATGAGGCCCTGGACATCCTGCCTGGCGTAATTCACGCTGCGGGGGTCGTTGCTGTAGACGCTGTCCAGGAAGTAGCTGGGGACTTCGTACATGTCGGCGAGAACTTCATATAGTTTGAGGGTCTGGTCGCAAGTGGTGGAAGTGCTTACCACCATCGAGGGCCTGGGCACTCTCTTCGATTTTGACAGGGCCACGGCGATTCTGTGCGGCGAGCAGACTTCGCTGGACATGCCGTGCCCCTCACCGATCTCCAGCAGATCGGGGACTTTGTCGATCTCCATCTGAGAGGTGAACATGGCGTTGTTCTCGGCGCACACGTGGGGGATATCCATGGCCACCAGGAGCTCCACCGGAATGAACATCCCGGTCAAAGCGATGGGCT
>JAUXIQ010000286.1 GCA_030620925.1 Nitrospinota bacterium | reverse complement strand
TCCCCACTGGCGAAACTCATCTTTGAACATGTAGCCACCGCATCTGGTGCATTTCATAATACTCACCCTCTCCAAACTTTGAAATTTCGGCCTTTCAATTTAACCTTGCAAGAAAGGCTCACATCACAGAGGCCATAGACCCCTTTTAACACAACGAAATTAAAAAGAGCAATAATCATGCCATTTGGTTAAATACTATAAAATATCGTTTCCCCGGGACTACTGGACAGGAATTGCATACGAGGCAAAGGGGTATACAAGCGGGAAATTCCAGGAAGAGGTAGATACAGCAAATTACCTTTTGTCCGCAAAAATTGTTTCAAACCTGGTATGTGGGAAATATGCTTAACCTATATTCCCTTGAAAAAATAATGGTCAAGTGATGATAAGGGGTTATTTAACGCTTCCGGCGATAAGCGGGGGCGGGTTTTAACTTCCGCCCCCGTATCGCCGATAATTTAAAAGCCTTTATTGTGGTACGGGAAGGCCTTCGAGGGCTTTTATCGACTCCTGGATGGCTTTTTCCGGATACTCGTAATCTTTGAGGTTTCCGTCCATGAAATCCTCATAAGCGGCCAGATCAAAGTGTCCGTGCCCGCTCAGGTTAAACAGGATCGATTTTTCCTTCCCCTCCTCTTTCGCTTTGAGGGCTTCATCCATAGCAGCCTTAACGGCGTGGGCGCTCTCCGGAGCCGGGATTATCCCCTCGCACCGGGCGAAATCCACGGCGCTCTTGAACACTTCCACCTGGTGGTAGGAGCGTGCATCCATTATGCCGTCTTTGTAAAGCTGGCATATCAGCGGCGACATCCCGTGATACCTGAGACCGCCGGCATGGATTTCCGGGGGGATGAAATCGTGGCCCAGGGTGTACATGGGGACCAGCGGAGCCAGTTGTGCGGTGTCACCGAAATCATAGAGGAACTGCCCTTTGGTCAGCGTGGGGCAGGCAGCGGGTTCAACCGCCAGCAAGGTCACGTCTTTACCGGCTATCTTATCCATGGCGAAGGGAAAGCTCAGACCGGCGAAATTGCTGCCGCCTCCCACGCAGCCTATGACCACGTCCGGGTAATCACCGGCCATCTCCATCTGTTTCTTGGCCTCCTGGCCCACCACCGTCTGATGCAGGAGCACGTGATTAAGCACGCTGCCCAGGGAGTATTTGGTGTCGTCGTTTGTTGCTGCGTCCTCCATGGCTTCGCTTATGGCAATGCCCAGGCTGCCGGGAGAGTTGGGGTCTCCCTCCAATATGCTCCTGCCCGCCTGGGTATCCTCGCTGGGACTGGGAACCACCTCCGCGCCCCAGGCCCTTATCATCGATTTGCGGTATGGCTTCTGGTTATAACTCACCTTCACCATGTAGACCTTGCACTGGAGGCCGAAGAAGGAGCAGGCCATGCTCAGGGCGCTGCCCCACTGGCCGGCACCCGTCTCCGTGGCGATTCGTTTTACCCCTTCCGCGGAATTGTAGTAAGCCTGGGCAACGGAGGTATTGGGCTTATGGCTCCCCGCCGGGCTTCCGCCTTCATATTTGTAATATATCTTGGCCGGAGTGCCCAGAGCCTCTTCCAGGCGTCGCGCCCGATGAAGGGGCGTGGGACGCCAGAGCCTGTATATATCCCGCACCGGCTCAGGTATGTCTATCCACCTATCCTGGGAGACCTCCTGCATTATGATGGCCATGGGAAACAACGGGGCCAGATCATCCGGTCCCACGGGCTGGCCGGTGCCCGGGTGCAAAACCGGTTGCATCGGGTTGGGCATATCAGCGCTGATGTTGTACCACTGCTTCGGTATGTCGTTTTCACTCAGTAAGAACTTGGTTGCTTCCATTTTTTAACCTCCATCCTTTCTTAATCCATTAACGCAAACCATTGCCCGCAATTTGCTATGTTGAACGTGCATCCCACCCCAGAGCGGCTATTGCAGATTCCTCTGATACAGCCCTTCCAGCCCGGCTTTAGCCTGTGCGACCATCTCCTCCACTATCTCCTTAACCGGTTTGAGCTCTTTGATGAGGCCCGCTATCTGACCACAGTAGACGGTTCCCTCTTCTACCTCGCCACTCACGGAAGCCCGGCTCGCTCTACCCTCGCCGATGAAAGCCAGCAGCTCCTCGACCGTGGCCCCCTTGTTCTCTTCCTGGTGGATGGCATCGGTGAGGCTGTTCCTCACACAGCGCGTGGGTCCGAACCTCCGCCCGGTGACAACCGTCCCCACATCCTTCACGGTGAGCATCGTCTCCTTGAACCTCGGGTGAGCTGCGCTCTCCATGCTCGCCGCAAAACGCGTTCCTATCTGCACTCCTTCCGCTCCTAGAGCCAGGGCGGCCACTATGCCGCGTCCATCGGCTATACCCCCCGCCGCAATCACCGGGATGTCCACAGCGTCCACCACCTGGGGAACGAGAGCCATGGTAGTGATCTCCTCGAACCCGTTATGTCCCCCCGCCTCATAGCCCTCTGCGGCAATGGCGTCCACGCCCGCAGCGGCCGCCTTCTCGGCAAGTTTGGGCGAAGGAACCACGTGAAAGACCCTTATTCCCGCATCTTTGAGGGCAGGGGTATACTTTTTCGGATTGCCGGCCGAGGTGGAAACCGCGTTCACCCCTTTAGCTATACAGGTCTTCACGTGCTCCTCGGACCTGGGGTCGGCCACGGGGATGTTCACCCCGAAGGGTTTATCTGTTAGCTCCTTGACCCTGTCGATCTCACCGGGAAGCTCGTCGGGGTTCATGCTACCCGCACCAAGAAGCCCCAGGCCTCCCGCATCGGATACGGCGGCCGCCAACTCCGACTTGGCTATCCAGACCATCCCCCCCGAAATTATGGGATATTCTAATCCTAACAGATCACATACTTTCGTCTTAAACATTATGCTCCCACTCCTTCAATCGGAAATTTATTAAAACCAACCTTCCGCATTAAAACTTCAGATTAAACACAAAATGTACACGCTCGATTTCGCTTGGCACCCCCGGCAGGAGTCGAACCTGCGCACAAGGATCCGGAGTCCCATGCTCTATCCCCTGAGCTACGGGGGCACCCTTTTAAATCAATCACTTAGCTCTCTGCTTTTATCCCCAAAATTGTCGATGTTTTTCCAAGCCTGCTATTTGAATAACAAAAAGTGAGGTTTTGCAAGTTAAACGCCCGCCACCTCACTGCGGCGCTCCAAGAGAACGACATCTCTCCAAACGCCGTTCATCCGACCCAGGCGTTCTCTATATCCCACCTCGCGAAACCCTTGAGCTTTGGTCAGGGCGATACTGACGACATTCTCGGGGAAAATCGCCGCCTGCAAGGTCCATATACCCACGCGCTCTGATTCTTCGATAACCGCGCCGAGCAAGGCCTTTCCTACGCCGAGATTTTTCGCCGAGCTTGAAACGTAAACGCTGACTTCACAAACGCCCGAATAGGCGGCCCTGCCCGAAACGGCGCTGAGGGCCGCCCAGCCTATAACACGACTGTCCGATCTGGCGACGAGTCTGCAATCGCGCAGATGATTATTATCCCATCCATTCCAGTCAGGTGCATCAGTTTCAAACGTCGCGTTTCCCGTTGCGATTCCTTCCCTGTAGATGGATTGAACTGCTATCCAATCTTCATCTTTCATCGCTTCTATGATCAAATTCATCGTGTCTCTAATCCCCGTGCCATCCATCTTATTCCCAAAGTCTACTTTAAACGAATGCAACTTTTCAAGAATTAAGTACGGAAACCATTTTATCTCACCCCTTGGAGGTGAAAGTTTCGTATATAT
>JAUXIQ010000302.1 GCA_030620925.1 Nitrospinota bacterium | reverse complement strand
TGAGCTTCTCCTTGGGCACCACGCGGTTAATCCAACCTATCTCGTAGCCACGCTGCGCGGTTATCCTCTTGTCCCCCCACAGGACTATCTCCAGGGCGTGGCCCAGGCTGAGCTGCCGGGTGAGGTCCACCACCCAGTAGGCGGGGAGGTTCCACATGGTCTCGGAGATACCCAGTTCGGCGTGCTCAGCGGCTATTCTGATGTCGCACTCCTGACCCAGTAACCATCCGCCGGCAATGGCGAAACCGTTTATGGCCGCTATAATGGGTTTGAAAATCTCCAGGTGGTGGAACTGTGGGCGTGATCTGGGGAACCCCTCACCGCTCGCGTCACGTTCAGCCTGGTCCTTCAAATCGAGCCCCGCGCAGAAGGCTTTATCCCCTGCGCCGGTGAGGATCGCCACCCACGCATCATCGTCCGACCGGAAACGCTCAAAAGCCTCTGATATTCTGCCCATGAGTTCCAGGCTGAGGGCGTTCATCCGTTCCGGCCGGTTCAGGGTAATGGTAACTATTCGGTCTTTCTTTTCATAAAGAAGTATGTCGGGGCCGGTGATGGGCATCTCTCTCCTCCCTTCGATAAACGTTGGATTGAAAACAAACCACTTACCCGCACGTGAAAACTATGTCCGGAAAAAGCTGAAGAAACTTTTTTCACGACGTACTCAGCAGGATACCACAAATGCGGCGAGGCTTTATACAAGATGTGGGGGCAATCCCACGGCAGGCGGGACTACCCCTACAGCCCGTCATATTATGCGGGGCTGCTACGCGGCATGACTGTAATCATCCATCTTTAATCAAGCATCATTATCAGCAAGCGGTGTCATTTCCACGATGCGGTCCATGAGGAACGTCCGCTCACCATTACGCAGAAAACAGTATGCAACGAGATAAACCGCACTTCCTCGAATTTCCACCCGCAGCGGTCTTATGACCCGCTCCGTATCCTGCCGGCTGCCCGATACATACCTTATTTTCACGCGTCCCCCCTTTTCGATAGCCTCATCTACCTCCGGTGGTAATATGATCTCCGGCTTTTTATAGCCGTGGCTGCCCGACGTCTGCGCTTCCAACAGCTCATCCAGGGTTCCCACCCCCTTGCCTTCGAGGTCGGCAACCATCCGCATGAACACATCTTTGAGCGTGAGCACGTCCCCCATGGCCCTATGTTCTTCCCTTTGAGGAAGACCCATGTACCGCCTCAGGTTACCCAGGCTGTTGCTGGGGAAGCGATAATGCCTTCGGGCCAGAGCCAGCGTGTCGATGACCGGATTGTCGAGCCGCGGCATATTCAACAGGGTAAGCTGCCTATTGATAAAGGAGAGATCGAAAGACACGTTGTGGGCGACCAGCACCGCCCCCTCCATGGACTCAAGCGCCCGACCCGCTATGCTCCCGAAAGGGGGAGCGTCGGCCACCATGGAGTCAGTGATATGGTTGACCGCCTGTGCGCCGGGAGATATAAGGCGGCCAGGGTTGACCAGCGTCTGGAATGCGTCCAGCTCCTGCCCGCCCCTGCATCTAAGCAGGGCTATCTCACAGATGCGGTCTCCGGCGGAAGCGCTTAAGCCCGTAGTCTCCACATCTAGGAAGGTGTAAATGACCTGATCCAAGGGCACACGATTCAAGGGTTACGTTCCATGATTCGCGATTCACGATGCACGAGAACTGCGTAAGCGGTGTAGGGGCAGGTTTTAAACCTGCCCTTTGTATATTCCCATAATCCTGGAGGGCGGGTTTGAAACCCGCCCCTACGACTGCACAACGTTCCTGGTAATATTCCGCAGGGGCCAGTCCCGCGGAAGGCGGGATGATCGCCCACATTTGATTTATTTAAATTCAGGCGAATACAATCCCGCGAAGCGTGGGATCGCCCTACGACCGACCGATGTTTTCGATATTATCCCCTAGGGGCACCCCTATCGGGCAGGGCAAGCCCTGCCCCTACGAGGGACTTGAACCTAACCTTCATTTTGCCCGGCTAAAGGCATGGTATCCGGCGTGCTATCCCGGCAATTCCAAATCCAGCAGGTAACGCCGCACCATGTCCAGGGCCAGATTGGAGACACGGGTCTGGACGATCTTTATGCCGCCCCCTATACTGTGCTCCCGGGACATGACCTTGCCCTCGGCGGCCACGGCCGCGTAGGCGGGCAGCCGTGTAACGATGTCATCCCCGTCTTCCGGCCTGAGCATCCCGATGATGGCCAGCCCTATGTCCACGCCGGCCGCTTCTCTTATCCCTTTGGCCATGTCCTCGGCCAGCGAGATGTCCACTTCCCGGTCGGCTGACGGGACTCCTTCCACTAATTTTTCGGCAACCAGCCGGTTGCTTCCGATAAGTCCCTCTTTGAAATAGAGTCCATTACCCGGCAGCACGCTCAAGCGCTGGCACAATGCGCCGCCGGTGAGCGTTTCCGCAAGGGCCAAACTCTTTTCCCTCTCCGTGAGCAGCCTGCCCACCACCTCTTCCAGTGTTTCATCATCGTAGCCGAAGATGTGTTCCCCCAGGCGAGCCGTTATCTCCTGCTCCATCTCGCCGATGAGGGCGTCGGCCTCTCCCTCGTCCGCCCCCTTGGCGGCTATCCGGATGCGAATCTCGCCAAGCCCCGCAAGGAGACCCACGGTAGGATTCGGGTTATCCATGAGGTCTTTGATGACCTCGTTCACCGTGCTTTCGCCCATGCCCGCCGTTTTCAACGTCCTGTATTTTAGTATCGAGCTTATTCCGAACTTTTCCTTCATGTAAGGGATGACCGCCGTCTCCATGAGAAACCGCATCTCGTGGGGGACGCCGGGGACGGAAATGATGGTCCCCCGCTCGTCGCTCACGATGAACCCGGGCGCCGTGCCCCGGGGGTTGTCTATGGGCGTGGATCCTTTGGGAATGTACGCCTGGCGACGGTTACTGGGGCTCATGGTGTAGTTGGCGCGTTTGAATATGGCCTCTATATGGTCCATCAGGTCCTGGCGGAACTCAAGCTCGGTGTTCATCACTTCCGCTGCGGCCTGCCGGGTGAGGTCGTCCTCGGTGGGGCCTATGCCGCCGGTGGTGATTATGACGTCTGAGCGCTCCAGAGCCTGCGCCAACACCTCCTTGATGCGCTCTATGTTGTCCCCCACGCAGGTGGTATAGTAAAGGTCCGCCCCTATGGTTTGAAGCTGCTGACCCATGTGCGCCGAATTGGTGTCTATAATCTGTCCCAGTAGCAGCTCCGTTCCTATGGCCACTATCTCAGCCTTCATGTAGAGTCCCCCTGCTAAAAAGAAGAGTGCGTCTTTGTCTGTGGCTTATACTAATTTCCGAGCCGCCGGTTGTCAATCGGGATTCACCTCTCATCATACCCCGATAGGCGGCGAATTACCTTTGATAATTCCGTCTTTATATAGGATAATGGGCCGCTGATATATAACAGAATAAACGAAATTATATCTGTTTGAACTAACATAACAAAGGAGGATGCAATGGATGAAGGCGTTTACAGAAAACTTCAGGAGCATCTACATCAGCACCCCATGGGGTTTCCGGCGACAGAAAGTGGCGTGGAGCTTCAACTGCTGGAAAAAATGTTCGAAAAAGAGGAGGCCGAGATAGCAC
>JAUXIQ010000162.1 GCA_030620925.1 Nitrospinota bacterium | reverse complement strand
ATTAATTCTCATGATGATCGTGGTGGTCTTTGCGGGAAAAAGTATGTCCGTAATAGAGCTTGCAACGGGCAGCAGCGCGAAAAGCGCCGCGGTTTTTGCAAATCCTCCTCTGTTAAATAAAGTTGCAGCTCACGCAAGCTTCTATTGCAAAGAGTTCCATTTTTTCAAGACTGCCCGGGGAAATTTCTCACTTTATTGAGTATCGACTCTAAACGGGCGTTACTTTAAGGGACTTTGGAAGGGGGAAAACGGGCTTAGAGCGCGGATATTCTCGAGGTTTTAACCGGCGGGACCGGCTTATTTCCGCTCCTGCGTTTCCAGGGCCGGTCTGCTGACTCCCGCCCCGTATTCGTAGACCAGGCGTCCGCCCTTGTAGGCGGTAACGTTGACCATGATGACCCCCAGTATGCCCGCCGCAACGTAGGCTGCCAGCAGCGCCGCGGCGGCTCTCCTTCTGTTTTTCAGGAAAACCGCTCCCAGCAGGTTGAGCAGGGCCGCCGCGGGAAGGATGTAAACGGTTACGCCGCCGAAGGTCTCGTGGCTCTCCAGCGCCTGTTCACCCTCCGCGGAGAGGAATTTTCCCACCGCTTCCTCAGCCTCCTCTCCGGAAAGGGCTGCGGCCACGGCACCCGCGGCACCCAGTATCACCATTACCAGCCCGGCGTTTTTAAGGATGTCCTTCCTGAAGATGTAGCCGACCATCCCTACCAGGAACCCTGCGGAAAAGAGGGCGATGGGGAAATGCACTATCAGGGGATGGATGTTGGGCATATTCGAGCCTCCTCATTTACGGTTATCGGTTCAGCTCTTTCCCCTCGGCGGCTTCGACGGTGTTTCCCCCCAGCGTTTCCGTTTGAGGAAGATGTTCCGCATGTTTTCTTTTCGCCGCTTCTTTGTTGGCGTTGGCGTAGCAGTATACGCAGCCGTGGGGGCACGTATCGTAGGCGCCTATATCCCTGCTGTCGGTGCAGGCGCATTGGGGCCGCGTGGGATTGGGCCCGAAGCCGAAGGGCTTATCCGGAAACAGCTCTTTCAGGAGGGCGCCGTCGATGCAGCTCCCCTTGCCCACCTTGCCTTCTACCAGATGGTCGCCGCAACAGGATAGAAGCTCCATGCCGTTGCTCTCGGCTATTTCCGCCAGCCGGGATACGAGGGCGAATTTTTCTTCCGGGTGCGGGTCGAAGCATTTGATTCCCCGCCGGTTGGTAAGGGCGGCGGTATTGCGTTTAACTTTCGAGTAGTATTGGGTGAAACTTATGTAGCAGCGCTCCGTGCGGCCCCGCAGCTCCCCGGCCAGCCCCTCGAAGGTGCTGAGGTGATGGTCGGGGCCCGTGAGGTCTGAGAGCAGTATGGGGTCGTAGCGCCAGAATATGCGGCGGGGGCCGTATTCGTCTGCCAGCTTATTGAACTGCTCCACGGTTTCGCGCTGAGTTGGTACGTTTTCTTCGAGAACCGGGGGCAGCCCGGTTATGGTGAAGTGGAAGCAAAAATGGTATCCTGACGAGTCGAGCGTCCGCAGGTGAGGGATCAGGGGGCCGTAGTCCTTGGACCAGAATACGATGCTGTGCACGTTTTCAGGGAGGAGGGAGACGCGGTGTTCCTGTCCGCCGAAAGGATTGCGGTAGGCCGCATAACCCTCCCTTATGCGGCCCATGAACCATGCGGAATAGAATGCGGGGATATCCGTCCGACGACTCGCCGAAATGATGTTCATCCCTGTTCCCTCGAGAAAAATAAATTATATATATCCTGCATTAAATAATATAGCATACCTCGCATAAACATGGCCGGCGCGGCTTTATCGGTATATTTAAGACCGCCGGCGAGAGAGGGAGGTATGGCAGGGGGGCGGAAAAGGCAGTAGTTAAGTATATGTTAACAGAGTTTAAATCTGCTTGACTGCCGCCTCTTTTGATAATATCATTTAGCGTTATTCAAACCGGGGTAGGCAATCAGAAATCGCTACACCGCGGATTCAGGGAAAGAGAGGGATCGACTTGGCCATAGGAAAAAAGTTAAAAGAGCTTCGCTCCGAGAAGAAACTTTCACAGGAGACATTGGCCAAACTGTCTGAGGTCACCAAAAGTTCCATCTCCCAGATCGAGAACGACAGGCTCTCGCCTTCAATAAACACCCTCCGGAAAATCGCCAGGTCGCTGGGGGTAAGGATAACCTATTTTTTCGAGGACGACGATAAGCCGGATTACATCCGCATCGTCCGCAGGGATGAGCACCGCCTTCTGACCTTCGACCACACCTCGGAAAAATGGCAGATACTGGCCTCGGGTATTTTGGGCGGAAGAATAGTGGGCGTAGTCTCCACGCTGGGGCCCGGTGATATGGGGGCTGAAAGCGTCTCGGTAGAGCCGGGGGAGATGAAGCTGATATATATGCTGGAAGGGAAAGCCCAGTTCATCTATAACGATCGGACTTATAATCTGGAAGAGGGAGACAGCGCCTATTTCGACGGAGGCGTTCCCCATAATTGGCGCAATACCGGAACGACGGAGGCCAGGGCGCTTGTAATACTCACCAAGTAGAGCAGACGCCCTGAGAAGAAGGAGGTTAGACCCCATGGAAGATAAAGCGGCAATGAACTGGAAGGAGCTCTCTTCGATGCTGGAGGGCATGTTGAGGCTGAGGACGCTTCCCATAGGAATAAAGCTCTTCGAATCCGAAGAGGAGATGATGAAAGTCCCCCGCATCCGCCGTTTGCAGGGCAAGGCTACCATGTGCCAGGTGATATATCAGGCCCGGAGAATAGGGTGGACGCTGGGGGTTGTCGCCGACGATTTCGTGGGTGGCAACTGCGCCACGGTCATAGGGCTTGCCACCCCCGCACCGGACCTCATGGACGGCACCCGGCTGACGGGAGTCTGGTTCAAGGAAAAGGCGGACGCCGCAAAACATCAGCAGGCCATCCCCCGCGTTTCCGCAGGGAAGTATCATGCCGCCGCTTTTTCCCCTCTGGGCTCGGGCAGGCTTGACCCGCCGGACACCGTCCTGTTATTCGGCAACCCGGCGCAGATCATCCTGCTCATCAACGGGCTGCAGTGGAAGGATTACGAACGCTACGAGTTCTTCTGCGTGGGCGAAACGGCCTGTTCAGACTCCATTTCGCAGAGCATCCTGTCCGACAAGCCCGCGGCTGCCATTCCCTGCTACGGGGAGAGGCGCTACGGCCACGTCGCAGACGATGAGATGCTGATGGCCCTGCCCCCCCGCTTTCTCCCCAAGGCCATAGAGGGGCTGCAGGGGCTGGCCAAGGCCGGGCTCAAGTATCCCATCCCCCTGTGGGGGGCACAGGCGGACCCCTCGGCGGGACTGGCCTTCAGCTATCCGGACGGGGAGAAGGACAAAAAGAAGGGCTGATCCGGGGCCTCTCCGGATAATCTGCCGGTGCTACCCAAAGAGGATAGAGACATGGAAACTTATGTCGATGAGAACAACACCAGCGTGGTGATAGACGTTGGCCGATGCACGCAGTGCATCAACTGCCAGCTCATCTGCTCCATAACCTACGAGAAAGTCTTCAATCCCTCCAAGGCAAGGATTATCATAGAGCGCAAACCGACAGGAGAGAAAGTTACCCGGTTCACCGAGGAGTGCACTTCCTGCAACGTCTGCGTGGATTACTGCGTCTACGGCGGCATAACCCTCGAGTAAGGAGCGGACAGGGGGAGGAAATGTTCCACACCGTTATTTGCGACACGTTAGGAATAAAGTATCCCATTCTGCAGGGGGCCATGTCCGGGGTAACCGATGCCCGTTTCGTGGCCGCGGTCTCTAACGCCGGCTGCCTGGGGGTGCTGGCCACGGCCTACTACCGGCCGGAGCAGATCAGGGATGAAATCAAGCGCACCAGAGACCTTACGGATAAACCTTTCGCCGTCAACCTGGTCCCCATGGGGCCGGGGTTCCAGAAGATGGCTGAGCTGTCCGTATCCGAAGGGGTGACCATAGCCACCACGGGGAGGGGAGACCCCCGCACACCGGTGGTGAAGCTGCTCAAAGAGCACGGCATAACCGTGATACCGGTGGTCCCCACCGCCAGGCATGCGCTGAGGCTCGAGGAAGAGGGGGCGGACGTCATCGTGGCTTCCGGGTGTGAAGCCGGCGGTCACGTGGGGAAGGTATCCACGCTTCCCCTTGTGCCCCAGGTGGTGGACGCCGTGAAGCTGCCGGTGGTGGCGGCGGGCGGCTTCGCCGACGCCCGCGGTTTTGTCGCCGCGCTGGCCATGGGCGCTGCCGGGGTGCAGATAGGGACGCGGTTCATCGCCACCGATGAAAGCACCGCGCCGCCCGAGCTGAAAGAACTGATACTGAACAGCAGCGAAGAGCAGACCACGGTGAGCACTATTTTCACCGGCAAGCCGGTGAGGGTTATCCTGAACGAAGCCATGCGGGAGTATATGGAGGCGGAGGCCGGGGGCGCATCGGAGGAAGAGCTGAGGGCCATGAAGCCCAGGAACTCGGTCGACGGGGGTTATCGTCAGGGAAGCACAATGGCCGCTGTGCAGGTGTGTGGGATGATAAATGACATAGTGAGCGTTAAAGAACTCGTTGATGGTATCATCGCAGGCGCCGGAGAGATATGCTCGAAAATCCATTCGTTGAGCACCGGCAGCGCTGTGCGGGCCGATTCTTCCAGATGAAGCACCGCCCGTTTGAGGTAAGAAAAGCCGGGGTCTTAAAAACACCCCGGCTTTTCTTTCTGAGTGAAGGAGCGATTAGAAGTAGCGTTTGAGGAGCCCTTCGAGTGCCCTGGCGTGCCTCCCCTCATCGCGGGAAGATTCGTCGAAGAAATCGTGGGCCGGGTCGCACTCCGTCTCCTTGGCCTTGATGGCCGCTTCCTTTTTCATCTTGTTGGCGGCCTGCTCGCCGGAGAGCATCTTGGCGATGTTTTCTTTGGTGCTGGTGCTGATCTTGCCGTTAAGCTCGGCGAAGTGGGCGGCGTGCTGCGCTTCGTCCCAGGCGATGGCCTCAAGCGTCCTGGCCACTTCAGGATAGCCTTCCCGTTCCGCCTGCCGCGCCATGGCCAGATATAGGCCTACTTCCATGGTCTCGCCCCGGAAGTTCTGGTCTACGGCTTCTTCTACTTCGGTTCCCTTGGAAACGCCCAGCGCTACTTCGTTGATCAGTTCTGCCATCTTCAAATCTCCTCGTTTGGTTTAGGATCAGGGGTATGACCTCTGAGGTCAAATAAAACAACACCTTTTATCGGTTAAGCCCGGCCCGAGGGCCACAGGCGGGTGAAAGTGGAGTGAAGAGCGACTATATTAGCATGTTTACTTTATAGTATTAATTCTAAATACCGGGTAAAAAATCAGACTCCTTCACACTCTTTGCAAACCCCGTGAAACTCCACGTTGTATCCCAGCAATCTATACCTGCCCCGCACCGATGCGGGGAGCT
>JAUXIQ010000418.1 GCA_030620925.1 Nitrospinota bacterium | reverse complement strand
CCGTCATAGCGGGTGTATAGCTCATTCCCAGGCCGGTGCCCCTGAGAAGAATTATGAGCGCTATTCCGAAGAAGCTGACCCGCAAATCATTCAGGCTGAAGACGTAGGCGAAGGCCGCCCAAAAGAGCAGCCCTAAAATGGTGGGCAGGCGCGGACTGAAAGCATCGCTCATTACGCCTCCTATACGGGTGGTAAGTATGGAAAGCGATACGCCCGGCGCCAACGAGGCTGCAATACGCAGCACTGAATAATTGAGTAGTTTGTCCATGAACAGGGGCATCAGAAAGTTACTCCCGAACAGGCACACCCCCAAAAGAAAAGATACTATGGCCCCGGCCATAAAATGTACGTTGCGTAACATCCGGAGGTCAATCAACGGATTTTGCACTTTAGAGGCGGTAAAAATCCAGCCGCAGAAAGATAAGGCGAAAATCAAGAACAGGCTCAGTATGTAGTCAGATTTCCAACCCTCTACGCGTCCCTGGCTCAGGGCCACCAGCAGACTGACGATAGCGATCGAGAGGGTCAGGAATCCCCAGAAATCGAATTTTTCGCTGATCCGCTCCCTATCTCTTCTCAGCAGAAAAAGGCTGACCACTAAACCTGCCAGCCCAAGCGCCATGCTAATGTAGAAGATCAGGCGCCAGTTGAAGTTATCCACCAGGTAGCCACCCATGAGCGGCCCGAAGGTTCCTCCCGTGCTGGTGCCGATACCGTAGAACGCCATGCCGCGACCCCTTTTCTCCTGGGGAAACACCACCGTCATCAAGGCCATGGACATGGGCCATAAAAGCCCGCCGCCGGCTCCCTGCACCGCTCGGAATACTAATAAAGAGTCTATGCTCCATGCGATCCCGCAGAGGAATGACCCTACAGAGAATAAGGACAGGCTCAGGACGAATGTGCTCTTGAGGCCCAGGCGTCTGATCAGCCAGCCGGTTGTGGGCATAAGCACGGCGAATGTCACCAGATTGATGTTCACCACCCATTTAACGGTTTCAACGTTGGTGCCGAACGCGGTCCTGATATTCGGAAGCGTAACGTTGATGATGGAGGCGCTGAACACGGATATGAATCCGCCTAAAACTATTATTAAAATGGTACGGTTCACGTAGGAGGTATCGGGAATTTGTTCTGTCCTGGCCTCATTCACCAAACATGATCCTCATCAAAAGAGAGGTGCGTCCCCCAGATGGAACAGGTCAATTTTTCGTTTATACCCTCAGCAAATGACGGGTATGCGCGGCCTGTTTTGTGAGGCGCGCCGTTCATTGGCACGCGCCGTCATATTTTACAGGAAGGGCGGATAACCTCAAAGAAAATTAAAGGGTAGCGAGTCTCATTCGGTTTGTAAGTTGACGAGGCCGAAAACCGTATGTTAACATTTAGTGGATTGTCCGAGGAGACGATCGCATCCTGGTATCAAGAGACAATACTATTAAAATAAGAGGCTGGCAGTTTTGGGCGATTATTTAAGATTTCTTGAACGGATAGTTCCCGCCACGGTCAACATACATGCCTACATCTCGCACCGTAACCCATCGGTAAAAGTCTTGGGGCATGAAAGGATGGGCACCGGTTCCCTGGTCACTTCAGACGGTCATATTCTGACCGTCAATTACATAGTGCTGGGAGCCAAAGAGATCACCATCACCACCCACGATAAGAAAGAATACCCCGCCCATGTAGTTTACATGGATTTTGAAAGCGGGTTCGCGGTGATCAAAGCGGAGGGGAGCGGGTTTCCCGTGGTGCCTCTGGGGTATTCGGATGAATTGAAAGTATCGGACAAGATACTTGCCCTGGCCAGCACCAGCCAGCACGAGCGGCGGGTCACACAAGGTTTCGTAACCGTCATCAAACCTTTCGACGCTTACTGGGAATACATGATCGACGACGGAATAATGAGCACCGCAGTTAACTCCGGCTTCGGCGGCGGCCCCATGTTAAATAACCTGGGTAAAGTTATGGGGATAGTTTACTTGAATCTCAATTCCGTTAAAGAGATGAGCATGGCCATTCCCATAAATCTGTTTCACAAAGCCAAAGAAGATATACTGGAACATGGGACAATTCGGGGCAGGGTGCCTCGGCCCTGGATAGGGGCGTATACCATATCTTCGGAAATGGGTGTCCTGGTGGCGGGCCTGGTTATCGACGGTCCGGCCCATAAAGCCGGCCTCCAGGTTAAAGACGCCATAACGGAGATTAACGGAGTCGGAATAGACGACAGGAGGCAATTTTACGAAGAGTTATGGAAGGGCGAAGCGGGAGCGGAGATCAGCATCACAGTATTGCGCAAAGATATACCGGAGCCCATCGATATATTGACAGTGGACAGAGCGGTTTTTTATGAAGAGATATGAAGCAGGGCAGGGGGGTTAATGGAAAAAAGGAGACTTGCCCTGCTCACTACGGTCCATTTTTTTAACGACTCTTATGTAAGTTTCCTCCCGCCGCTTCTGCCGTTGTTGATCCTGAAAGTGGATATTTCCATTACCTCTGAGACCTTTCTGGTATCCATTTTTACCTTTTCTTCATCGATAACTCAGCCTGTTTTCGGTTACCTGGCGGACCTGGTAACGCGAAGATACTTTGTGGTTCTGGGCCCGGCGGTTGCCGTAACGTTCATGAGCTACATAGGTGTGGCTCCCAGCTACACTGTTCTGGCAGTCTTGTCTTTCCTCACGATTGCGGCTTTCTTATT
>JAUXIQ010000142.1 GCA_030620925.1 Nitrospinota bacterium | reverse complement strand
GGAGCGCTTGAGGTCGCGGCTGCTCCGGCTCATCCGGCACTTCAGGGGCCGGCTTAAGACCGCGGGCTTCTCCTGCACCGGCGGACTGTTTCCCGTACAGACGCTTGCACCGGTACCGGGCCTCGATGCCGTCTCTCTTTACGGGCGGCTGTCGGACGCCGGGGTCAGGACGGTTCTGACGAGCGGGGGCGGAGGCGGTGCGAAGATCAGCTTTATCATCACGGCTGCCCACGCCCCGGAAGATATCGACCGTGCGGTGCAAGCTCTCGCTAAAGCCGCATCGATAAGAAGCGTAAATGGTGCAACTCTACGAATAGGAGGTGGAAGATGACATGCTGTTCAGGCAATAGACAGAAGGAGGTAGGAGGCTTTGATGATCTCTACCCCTCCAAGGAGATCTTCGATGAGTTCCTGAGCGATGAGCTCCCGGACGAAGATTCGGAGATATACGGCGGCTTCGGCGGGGCCGATAACGCTTATGAGCGCGAGATATTGGGGGTGGACACGCGCAGGCCCATTTTGCATACGACCCGGGTGCCCTTCCGCTACATCTGCAGCATCGAAGTGAACCACCCCGATGTTGGCGACTGGATACCGTGGGGCACCGGCACACTCATAGGCCCCAGAACCGTGCTGACCGCCGGGCATGTCCTGCATGATGAAGATGACAATAAAATTCCTGATGCGAGATTGCGGGTAATCCCGGGGCGCAACGGGGCGACCTCCCCGTTTGGCCGCAGCGGGGTGCGCAACAGTGAACTGCCCGTTGGTGCCAACATTTATGAACCGACAACCCAGACCGACTACGCCATTATCCATCTGGATGACCCTCTCGGAAACACCGTTGGCGACTGGGGCCGTACCTACAGGCCCGGACCCGGAGGCAGCACCGGTACAAGCATGCTCACCGGCCCGCTTCCGCTGAGGGCGGGCGTGCTGAAGGTTAACATCTCCGGTTATCCGGGGGACCTGGCAGACCCGGGCCGTCCCGCGAGCATGCGAAGGGCGAGACGGAGAGGACGACTACTCGGGTGCCGCTCCTCGGCGTCGCGACGCAGCTGCGCTGCGCGGGGCTTCGATGCCCCGGGCCGGAGCCCGTTATGCGGAACGTACCAGTACCGTTCTTACAACCAGACGGTGAGGCTTCATAGGGCTACTGGCATACTCTCTTATTTGAACGACACCTGTGGCGGGCACAGCGGGAGCCCCGTCTGGGTGAGGCGCCACCCCAGCAAGGGCGGCCGCGTCCTGGTCGGCATTCATATATCGGCCCGCAGCCTCGGCGGGAGGGGCAACAGGGCCGTCTTTATCGACGACGACGTGAGAGACTTTATTATAGCACACACGATTTGAACGAAGAGAGTCGAGGTACCGGTCTTATGTTTGATGTTGCAGGCCCCCTCGCATACGCCAGGGCCAACTCCAAGCGCTTTCTTTCGGAGCTTACGGACTTCGTCCGCATCCCGACCGTCAGCGCCCAGCCGAGGCACAAAGAGGATGTGAAGAGGGGCGCGCTGTGGCTGGCGAAGCACTTGAGACGGGCGGGGCTTAAGAATGTAAAGGTCATCCCGACCCGTCGTCATCCGTTGGTCTACGCCGATTCGCGCGGCAGGCCGGACGGACCTACCGTTCTCTTCTACGGGCACTACGACGTACAGCCGGTAGACCCGGTCGATGAGTGGTCCTCACCGCCGTTCGAGCCCAGGATCCGGGGCAACGATCTTTAC
Organism: Nitrospinota bacterium; assembly: GCA_030620925.1. GTDB lineage: Bacteria > JAUXIQ01 > JAUXIQ01 > JAUXIQ01 > JAUXIQ01 > JAUXIQ01. Next base: position 4,256 of record JAUXIQ010000142.1, on the reverse strand, counting down.
GGCAGGGGGGCGTCCGACGACAAGGGGCAGCTACTGGCCCAGATAAAGGCGCTCGAGTCCTGCCTCCGCACGGCCGGCGGCAGACTGCCGATAAATATCAAGTGCATATTCGAGGGGGAGGAGGAGATCGGCAGCCCGAACCTGCCCTCTTTTTTAACACGAAACAGGGGGGCGCTCGGGGCGGACGTTGCGGTTCTGTCCGATTCAAGCATCCCCGCACCGGACCGCCCGGCTATCACCTGTTCGCTGCGCGGCGCGCTCAGTATGGAGCTGGAAGTGAGAGGTCCGGAAGCGGACTTGCACTCAGGCAAGTTCGGCGGGGCGGTTCACGACCCCGTCCAGGTCCTTTGCGAGATGATAGCCGGGCTGCATGATAAGAACCGGCGAATAGCGATACCGGGTTTTTATGATCGCGTACTGGAGTACGGCGAAGAGGAGCGCGCCTATATGAAGACCGTCGGCCCGAGCGACGCGCGGATCACCCGTGACGCACAGGTGGAAAAAGGCCGGGGCGAATACGGATTCACGCAGTACGAGAGGACAACGATCCGTCCCGCCCTGACCATTAACGGGATCACCGGGGGGTACCAGGGCAAGGGGAACAAATCGATAATCCCCGCACTTGCCCGGGCAAAGCTCGGCTTTCGCCTCGTCAAAGGACAGCAACCTCGCGAAATCGAAGATCTGGTTCGCCGGCACATCAGGCGTATCACCCCGCGAACCGTCCATTGCTCTATTCGCACAACGCTCAGCGCCAAACCCATAGAGATCAACCGCAACCACTTTTCCATAAATGCGGCAGAAGCGGCATATAGCAAGGCCTTCGGTTCAAAACCCGTATTCGTCCGGTCGGGCGGAACGATACCGGCTGTAAATCTCTTCAAGGAGATACTCGGCGTTCCTACGGTTCTCATGGGCTTCGGACTGCCCGGCGACCGTATCCATGCCCCTGATGAAAAGTTTCATCTACCCAACTTTTACAAAGGCATAGCGGCCTGCATCAGGTTTTTGGCGGAGATCGCCTCCAGACGAAGCCTGATGGCCCATCCTGCGAAAGGACGGGTAAAGCGCATGCCGGCGGCACTTCGAGGTAATGCATGAAGACACCTTCGGTTATCATAGACTGCCACTGTCACGCAGGCAAGGGGGACGGCTTTACCGGTCCATGGGATACGGCGGCGCCGCTTGAACGCTATATAAAAAGAGCTGTAAAGGCGGGGATCAAGCGAACGGTGCTCTTTCCGGCATTCGGCAACAACTACAGAGCGGCTAACAGGGAGCTGGCGCGGATCGTTGCCGGCAGCCCGGGCCGCTTCTACGGGTTTGCCATGGTCCACCCTAAGCGGGATAGAGGGCGTATAAATTCAATGATAAGGGAGGCGGTTCAGAGATACGGTTTTTGTGGAATCAAGGTGCACCGCCACGATGCGCGTATAACAAGAGAGGTCTGTGAGGCCGGACGTGCCTTTAAACTGCCGATACTATATGACGTCGGGGGTGAGGTGCCGATGGTGGAGCTTCTGGCGTCACAATACCCCGATGTCGCTTTCATCATTCCGCACATGGGTAGCTTTTCGGATGACTGGAAAGCGCAGTTTGCATTGACCGACCATCTGGTCCGCCGCCCGAATATCTTTGCAGATACCTCCGGCGTCCGCAGCTTTGATCTGCTAGAAAGAGCCGTCCGGGAGGCGGGTGCTAAGAAGATACTCTTCGGTTCAGACGGCCCGTGGCTGCACCCCGGTCTTGAGCTGGCTAAGGTGCGCGCCCTTGGCCTTTCCCCATCGGATGAACAGCTCGTATTGGGAGGGAACCTTCTAAGGCTGATCAGGGGGGTGCGTACGCGGCCGCTTGCGCGGGTGATAGACCCCTACGCGGCCGGCAAAGCGGCAGGTAACGTTAGAGTCCTTCGCTGAGTGAACGCCACGGCCTCGAAGAGTTTGTCGTATATGCCCAGTACGTATACGGGGGCCTCCTTAAGCGTTCCAGCTTTTAAGACGGCCGGCCTTACGCTCCTGCACCGCCCGCTTTGTTATCCCCAGCTTGCGTGCCGCTCGCTCAGAGTTGTCGTTCTCTTCCCGGAGCGCTATACGAAACGCAGCGTTTTCCGCTGCACGGCCTATATCCTTTAGCCCAACACCATGTGAGATTGCGCGACGGATAGATCTATCGAAAGACTTATCGATCCATTCCCGTGAAGCGATATCGAGCATGCTATCATTGCGCTCATCCTCCGGGATGTCTCCAATGGTGATCGGACCCGTACCCACATGGCGATACATCATGCGGGATACCAGTTGTTGCAGCTCGCGCACATTGCCGGGGTATTTACGGCTCAACAGGAATTTTTTTACAAACCAATTCATTTCAAGGGGCTTCTCTTCAGGCCGAAGTTGCTTGATAAAGTGGGTTGCAAGCTGGATTATATCTTCGGTACGTTCACGGAGCGGGGGCACTCTGCAGGTCTCTCCAGCTATTCTATAGAATAAATCACTGCGGAAGCCCCCATTTTTTACCTCTGCGGACAAATCCTTGTTGGTCGCACAGATAAGCCTGAAGTCCGTATTATACCAGGTATTGCCCCCCACACGCTTGTAGGTGCGCTCTTGAATAACACGCAGTAACTGGGCCTGGAGCTCAAGCGGCAAATCTCCAACCTCGTCCAGGAACAGAGAGCCGCCGTTGGCCATTGCAAAGGCTCCGTCGCGAGATGCAACGGCACCCGTGAAGGCGCCGCGCTCATGGCCAAAGAACTCACTGCCCGACAACTCAGGCACGATAGTGGTGCAGTCCAGTACCACGAGGTCACCTTTGTCAGGCCGCGTGCCCATGGTATGCAACAGCTTCGCCAACAACTCCTTGCCTGTCCCCGTTTCCCCGATGAGCAGGATTGATGCGTCATTAAAGCTTGTTACTCCAACCATCTGCGCCAGGGCAGAGAGCCATGCCGGACTCTGCCCTATCAGATTATTCCTTACCAGTGGTGAGCGCAACAAGTCATCTATATATCGCCATCTTTCTAATCGTGCCAAAACCTCCTTAGCCGATTTGTCGGAATCATTCCAGACCATAACGTCTGATACACCGGCTTTTAATATGCGCCAGACATCGCCTTCGGCTAAAGTTGCCGCTGGTGTTGTTATAGCCAGCACCTTTTCGAGGCCGCAATGACTACTTTCACGCAGGAAATCACAGATTGATTGGTCGAATTCGTCAAAGAAAAGAAGACCGGGGCCTTTGTTCGGACAGGAGTTCGGTGTGTATGTATCGATGCCCACATCACCAAGCGACTTTACTACAGCATTCTTCGATAATGCATCATCTTTACAAATGTAATTTAGCCAAACCTTGTGCAGTGCATCTGCTATTTTCATACTATATTTTCATGCTAATCGAGTAGAGCTATGGATGGATTGTGTAAAACCCATCGTCCTTGCCCCGGCTATCTTCATATAATAAGGGGACCCGGGAGTGAATATCATTTCTACGTTAATCACCGCATACTAATCCTATAGAACTAGTATGTCTGTTTTAAATAAAAATAGTTTACCGGAGATGTGCATTATTATTCACAGCCAGTATACTTGTCAAGAAAAAACAACTTGATATCAATATAAGTGTGCTGACATGAACTCTCTTAACCGGGGCTGCACCCCCGCCAGTGTGATAAAAACGTGATAAACGCAGTCAAACTCTATGGGCTCAAATGAACCCTATGGACGTATTGGAATTAGAGTAAGCCTTTGAATTTAGTGAAAAAAGGGGAAACCAGACGTAAAATCAAGCCCTTATGAAAATTAGCCTTTTTGGCTTCGCAATCTTCATATTCGGGTTCGAATCCCTTACCCTCCACTATTTTGTCTTTAAAAACAGTATGTTTTGTCGATGCTGTGATGGAATACATTTTGATTGCTATAGAATTATGCAGTGTAGGCGCAATCAGCAGGTCATCGGTTCGATCCCGATACCCTCCACCAAATAATTAAAGGGGTTAGCCTGATGAGGCTGGCCCCTTTTCTTTAATCCTACCCTTCGGTTCATTCCGCGTACTCAATCAAGAGTTCTCCCTGTACTCCACACCCAACATGCCTACCGATGACCTCAATATTTCAATAGGCAATTACTACCTTAATTACGGCTTCAGTGTCCCCGAGAGGCGTTGCGGGGTGGTAAGATCGTACTTTTTTCTGGTTGGGTTCGAGGCTTAAAAAAATGAGGTCTCAGAACGCCCATTAATATGGGCAACCGGCCATATT
>JAUXIQ010000154.1 GCA_030620925.1 Nitrospinota bacterium | reverse complement strand
GCATGTCGCTTTCATCGATGGATTGGAAGCCGCGGATGCTCGACCCGTCGAATCCCACACCCTCTTCAAACAGTTCATCGTTCATTTCGCTCATGGACATGGAAAAGTGCTGCCATATCCCCGGCAGATCTATGAACTTCAGGTCCAACATTTGGACGTTGTTTTCTTTGGTAAAACGGATGACTTCCTCACTGTTCATTTTTCCTCCCATTAACCTTAATTGATCTATTTTAAGGTCCGGTTCCGCGGTAACGGAGCTAGACGGCGTCTTCCCCCCGTTCACCGGTTCGGATTCGCACCGTATCTTCAAGGGAAGAGACGAAAATCTTACCGTCGCCGATCCTGCCCGTGTGTGCCGTCTTGGCTATGGTCTCCACCACGGTGTCGGTCAATTTGTCGGGGACCACGATCTCCAGCTTAATCTTGGGCAGAAAGTCCACGACGTACTCGGCGCCGCGATACAGCTCGGTGTGCCCTTTCTGCCGGCCGAAGCCTTTCACCTCGGTGACGGTCATCCCCTTGATACCTATTTCGTTGAGCTTGTCTTTGAGCTCATCAAGCTTGAAGGGCTTGATGATGGCTTCAATCTTTTTCATCGTGTCTTTTCCTCCGCTCTTGAGTGAGTCCTCCAACGGTGGCCGGTATTCCGTTTTTCCCTCTGGCTTTGCCGCGACGCTTGCGACGAGAGCGGGTTCCGTTCCGGCTGGTGTTGAAAGCCCAATAAGGAATGGAGCAAAAACCGTGCCTCATCACCTTAAACTTTAAGAAAGGAATTTATCCATATCTCCGGAAATGAATTTATCACAATAATTTCATGGAGTAAAGCGCGAACGCCGAAATATGGGAAGCTCGGCGGGGAGGACCCGAAAAAGTATAAGCATAAGGATGCCCGCAGCGTTTTTGTTTATTTATTAATCACTGCTGCACAATATTTGGGCAGAAAACCACCGGTTGAGAGGCCGGAGCTTTCGCTGGTTTTTAAACCTAAAACGATCTAATTGACCTCAGGACAGGGCCTCCCGGCCCTTTCCCATTTTCTTTTCAACACCCTGGCATGAAGTTTGCTCTTTGTAAGGGATGGTTTTTCCCCTGGTTTGAGAGCGGCGCGGCCGAAAGCCGTCGTCGAGACACGGTAAGTTATTGCAGTATGGCGCATTAAATGGAGGAGTAGCAACGTGAACAGAGACGATAAGAAAGCCGCTCTTTTCGCCTGCATTTTTTCAGTGGTACTTCTGGGTACCACCGGCACCGCCCTGGCTGGAGAGGGCGGCATCGACCGGGGTGATACCGCCTGGATGCTGGTTTCCACAGCTCTGGTGATGTTGATGCTTCCCGGTCTGGCCCTGTTCTATGCGGGAATGGTGCGGAGCAGGAACGTGCTGAGCACTATGATGCATAGCTTCGTGGCTTTGGCAATCATAAGCATCCAGTGGGTGGTCCTCGGATATTCTCTCTCTTTCGGGGCGGATAAGTGGCATTTCTGGGGAGGCTTCGATTTCCTGTTGTTGAAGGGTCTAGGTCCTGAAAGCGTCAGCGGGACCATACCTACCTATGTATTCGTCATGTTTCAAGGTATGTTCGCCATCATCACCCCGGCCCTCATAAGCGGTGCATTGGCCGAGAGGGTGAAGTTCAGCACCTATATGGTATTCATTTTATTGTGGAGCACTTTTGTTTACGACCCCAGTGCCCACTGGGTGTGGGGCCCGGGAGGCTGGCTGGCAGAGCTGGGGGCACTGGACTTTGCTGGTGGTACAGTGGTCCATCTCTCTTCAGGCATATCCTCTCTGGCGGCAATAAAAGTATTGAGCGCACGGAGGGGGTTCATGACGGAGATGATCATCCCCCACAACCTTGGGATAACACTGCTGGGTGCAGGGTTGCTGTGGTTTGGGTGGTTCGGATTTAATGCGGGGAGCGCCCTTTCTTCAGGAACCAGCGCGTCGCTGGCCTTCACCAATACGCACCTGGCGGCGGCCGCCGGATCGCTGGCCTGGATGGTTTCGGAATGGGTACATCAGGGGAAACCCAGCGCACTGGGGGCAGCCTCGGGCATAGTTGCCGGGTTGGTGGCTATAACCCCTGCGGCGGGTTTCGTTACCCCGCAGTGGGCACTGGTGATCGGCCTCATCGTTGGTTTTCTGTGCTACAAGGCCATATTGCTAAAGAATAAGTACCGCTATGATGACTCACTTGACGTCTTCGGCATCCACGGCGTGGGTGGAGCGTGGGGGGCCTTGGCAACGGGCATCTTTGCCACCGTGGGTGCGGCGGGCCTCATCACCGGCAACATACACCAGTTCTTGATACAGCTCCTGGGGGTGGCCGTAACCGGTACATACGCCTTCGTGGTTACACTGGTAATAGCGCTGATCCTGAATAAGACCATGGGACTGCGGGTGAATGACGAAGAAGAGATCACCGGCCTGGACCAGACCCAGCACGGTGAAGTGGGCTACAACCTGTAGTTGTACGGCCGTAGGGGCGGGTTTGAAACCCGCCCCTACAAGAAATTGCTGGGGACGTTGGGTGTCGTAGGGGCAACCCCCCGTGGGGATTGGTATTCATATTATTTGGACAGGCACAGGGGCCTGCCCCTACGGCACCGCACCCTGTCATTCTGAGTCCCGCCTGCCGCGGGACGAAGAATCTCGCCTGCCAGTGCAAACCCGCTTTATTATACGCATTTCAAACACCCCCTCCCCTTTTTCCCCTCAACCGGAACGCTCCGCGACAGCCGGGGTCCAGGGGAGGGGAGATTTATTGCTGATAGGATCGGTCTTCTCCTCACCCCGTGGAAGACGGGGGCAAGGGGGAGGAGACCTAATATCCTACCTTACTATTTGTCTGACCAGTGTTTATCATTAAGAAATCTTTTGGGTTATCAACCTTCCCCTCCCCGTGCGGGAGGGGAAAGTGGGGAGGGGTTATCAATATAATCGCGCCCGCACTGGCAAACCCGTTGCGCCATCTTATTTTGTTGAACGAATGACTATTTTATGTTTAATATGCGTGCATGATCATCGATTTTCACAGCCATATATGGAGTCGGGAGTGGCGCAACGAGGCCATGTGGGACGCCATGGCCGACCTCCTGGCCGAAAGGCTGGGCGCCGACAGCCAGAATGTCTCCAGGGACGCCCTCAAGAACGAGATTTTCACCAACTACCTTGACCCCTCGGGAGAACGCCACCTCCAGCAGATGGAGGAGGAGGGCATAGACGTGACCGTCCTGCACCCGTTAGACTACGGGCTGGCGTCGGCAGGGGAGGCTCCGACCGCCATCGAGGAACAGAACGAGGCCCACGCCGAGCTGGTGAAGAAATATCCTGATAAGTTCGTGGCCTTCGTGGGGGTGGACCCCCGCAGGGCGAATGCGCTCGAGCTGCTGGAGCGAGGCGTCACCGAGTGGGGGTTCAAGGGTCTGAAGCTCCACCCAGCAGCCGGCTTCTTTCCCGATGACGAAGCCTGGGACCCGCTTTACAGGAAAGCCTGCGATCTGAACATACCGTTGCTGACGCATACCGGCCACATTTCCCCTCCACTGGATGAAAGTTTCGCTCGCCCCGCCAACGTCGACGCCCTGGCCGCACGCTATCCGGAGCTGAACATCATAGCCGCTCACATGGCCTTAGACTGGTGGGAGGAACTCGCTGAGGTAGGCCGAAGACGGCCCAACGTGAGCACGGACATTAGCGGCTGGCAGCCCAATGTGACGGTTGATGAAGATTCTTTTCGCAGTGCATTGAAGGGGATGCTGGAGAGCATAGGTGCGGAGAGAATCCTGTTCGGAACCGACGGCCTCGTTTTCGGGCGGGCCATAGCCGCCGGTGATTGGATAAAATTTATAGACGGCCTCTCAGCCGATGAGGGAGGGGAGGCGTTACTGAGCAGGGACGAATCGGCGGCTGTCCTGGGGCTGAACGCTCAAAGGATGCTGGCCCTGTAGTGAGGCTCAATATTTTCCAACCTCTTTCCCGTAGCGAAACATTTCCTTAAGGGCGGCGGTTTTACATGCAGCATGAATGGAGTTGCAGTCCGAAAGCATATAACCCCCTCCCTCCTTGGCCTGGGCCATGCAGCGGTCAATGTCCTTCCTCACAGCCTCAAGATCATCGTTGCATAGGACGTCACCCACATCAACGTTTCCCATAAGCACCAGCTTTTCCCCGTAGTTTTTCTTGATCTCCCCCAGGTCCACCCCGGCGGCGGGCTCCAGGGCATGCACAGCGGCGAATCCGGCTTTCACGGCTCCCTCCATGAGGGGGGTCGTGTAGCCGTCGGAATGCCAAATCACCGGCAGGTCCACGGCCTGGCAGATGCGCCCGTATTCGGGTATGACCATCTCGTTGAAATCTTCCGCCGAAATGAAGGTGCGTTCCTTGTAGGCCACGTCGTCGCCCATGAGAACGAGGTCCACGCCCAGCTCCTGGGCGTATTGAGCGATGCCTATGAACCAATCGGTGCGGGCGCGCAGGTGCTTGCGTATCAGTTCCCTGTTGTCCATGAAAGCCAGGCAGAACTCCACCTGGCCCATGCTCTCCATGGCCATGCCGAAGGGGCCGGTGTGGGAGGAGAGGGTGAAAGCCTTGTGACTGAATTTTTCCATTATCGCCTTTGCCTGTTCGGGGTCCGTGCGTTCCTCCAGTTTCAAAGGAGGCACGTATTTTTCGATGTCCTCCTCAGTTTTCACCATACCGCCCATGTATGAGCCCTGTTTCCAGATGCGCCCGAACTCGTCAACACCCTCCCAACCCCCGAAGAAGCCGCCGGACAGCACCATTTCAGGAGGGAGTTCCTCTTTCAATGAAGCGAATTGGGGCCGACCCTCACACCATACCATGCTCCTGATGGGAAAGATGTCCACCTCAAGCGCTTCCAGTGCCCGGTAGGGGTTGCCACCTCCCAATTCCTTGATAAAAATGGGGTCGAGGCCCTGGGTGAAGAGGGGGACCCTGTCCGGTATCTTGCGCTCGAAGGTCTTGAGCACCCTCTCCCGTGAAGTCATCTCAACCATGATTAGTTTCCCCTTTTCGTTTTGGGGACAGGCATCCCGGTCTTAAAAAAACATCCCCGCGCCTGCCACAGTTCAATTTCTTCACAAGCCCAGGAGCTCTTTGGCTTTTTCCACGGCGGTTGCGGCGTCGGAGGCGTAGCCGTCGGCCCCTATGCCGTCGGCGTATAGCTGAGTAACCGGCGCGCCGCCCACCATCACCTTGACTTTATCCCGCAAGTCGCTGTCTCTGATGGCCGTCAGAGCCGCCTCCATTGTGGGCATGGAGAGGGTGAGCAGGGAGGACAAGGTGACCAGTTGGGCGCCGGTCTCGCTGGCGGCTTCAAGGAATTTTTCGGGCGCCACGTCCACCCCCAGATCGGCGACCTGGAAGCCCGCTCCGCGCAGCATCATGACCACTATGTTTTTCCCGATGTCGTGCAGGTCGCCCTTCACCGTGCCTGAGACCGCTCTGGCTACCGGTTCCTCGCCGGCTTCGGCCAGTAACGGTTCCACGATGGCCAGTCCGGCGTTCATGGCCCTGGCCGCCACCAGGACGTCCGGGAGGTATATATCGTTGTTCTTGAAACGTTCCCCAATCACCGACATGCCCGCTATCAGTCCGTCCTGCATGACGAGCCGGGGTTCAATATTATCTTTAAGGG
>JAUXIQ010000068.1 GCA_030620925.1 Nitrospinota bacterium | reverse complement strand
GGACCCCGCTAATGATCTGCTTCCAATCATTGTCCCACTTTTATAGTTAGAGTAATCGACCGCGAGCGATCAGCAGGAAAAACCTCTGGGAGAAGGTAAAGAAACATAACCTTTGACATCCGGCATTATACCGAGTTTTAAGGCTCACCGGTTACTAAAGAGTAACCTATGTTACCGTTTGGTGATATAAAAATGGTTTTTTTCAAGGCATGAACTCGAAGAAAAATAATTTGAATCATAAAAAATAACAGGTAAATCCATCCACAGATATTTAAAATAGAACCTCACACCACCCCATCTACCCCTTATTTAAAGGGCATACGGGCAAATCCCTTCTTAAGTGCCTTGGAGAACAGAGGCGAAACAAAAAATATCAGCTTCCAAGTGTTAACAAAAGTTAATGTAACCCTTGATTTAGAACGATTATTGCATATATAAATGCAATTATACGTGCACATCGCGTTTTGTTTATGCACCTGAATTATGTTTAAGTGACGTGGCCACACATAATAATTCCAAGAGAGGGAGGGATAAATCTGATGGGAGAAGATTATGAAGAGGTGAGCCGAAGCGAATTTATGAAACTTGCCCTAGGAGCCGGGCTGGCGACGGGCCTGGGCTTGGCTGCCTTATCCGGAACGGCGGAGGCGGTGCGGAGGTCTACAGGCCCCGTAAGATGGGGCTTCCTTGTGGACCTGAGGCGTTGCATAGGATGCAACGCCTGCGCGGTGGCATGTAAGACTGAGTTCGACCTTCGGCTGGGTGTGTTTCGCGCCGGTGTGGGCGAAAAGGTAGCGGGCACCTACCCGCAGGTGAAACGCACTTTCATCCCCTGGCTCTGCAACCACTGCGCAAACCCACCTTGCATAGAGAACTGCCCTGTGGATGAGGAAGAAGCAGTATTAACCTTTCCCGACGGTACCAAAAAGAAATATAAAAAACGCGCCACTTACCAACGCCCGGACGGGATAGTCTTGATAGACCAGGACAGATGCATCGGCTGCGGTGCCTGCGTAGATGATTGCCCCTATGGCGTCCGGTATCTGGACCCCGTGAAAGCCGCCGGTGGCATGCTGGAGATGAAAGCCGCTGATAAATGCTCCCTCTGCGCCCACAGGCTTGCAGAGGGCGTCATCCCCTCATGCGTCAACACCTGCCAGGGGCATGCGCGACTGGCAGGCAACCTCAACGACCCTACAAGCAAGTTATCACGGCTCATAGCCTCTAACCAGACGCGCGTTTTGAGGCCGGAGCTAAACACCGATCCCCAGTGCTATTACATCGGCCTCGATGACGACTTCTATGCCCAGATAGTAGAGTCCAACAAAATGAACAAGGCTACGCTGGCTATCAGAGAAGGCCGGACGCCGGTTCAATACAAGTAGCAGAGATACTCTTCAATATGTAATGCTGACCGGTTCTGAGAAGGAGAGAATGATGCAGAAGAAAATGACCAGGCGAAATTTCCTTAAGCTGGGCGCAGGTATAGGCACTTTTATTTCGGGTTTCGGCGCAGAAAAGGTTCTGGCCCAAGGCTCACTGAAAGGGAACCCCCTCATTGAAGCGGGCAGGGACATCTCCCCCGCCACCGGGAAAGAGCGCAAGGCCATCCCCTCAGCCTGCTGGCAGTGCGTGGCCCGGGACGGGATTATAGGATACGTTGAAGACGGGAGGCTGGTGAAAATAGAGGGCAACCCCAAGCTACCCCGCACCGGAGGCGTCCTCTGCGCCAGGGGGCAAGGGGGTGTCAACCAGGTTTACGACCCCGACCGGTTGCTCTACCCCATGAAGCGGGTGGGCAAGCGGGGCGAGGGCAAGTGGAAGCGCCTCACCTGGGAGCAGGCTTTCCAGGAGATCGTCCCCCCCATGAAGAAGCTCCGGGAGGAAGGACACCCGGAGAAAGTCATGTTCCATTACGGGCGCATGAAGGCCAGCTCCAGCAAAATTATCAAGAGCCACTTCCTGACCGCATACGGGACTGCTACCATCGGGAACCACACCTCCATCTGCGAAGGCATCAAGTGGACCGCACAGGAGCTCACCTGGGGGCACCACTACGACATCACCGACGTCATGAACACCAACTTCATCCTTAATTTCGGCTCCAACATATTCGAGACACACACCTCTCATATCCCCCTTTCGCAACGGATTATAAAAACCAGAAATGACAGGGGGGTGCCCATGGTAACCTTCGACGTAAGGTTTTCTAACACCGCCGCCAGGTCCGACGAATGGGTCCCCGTTCGCCCCGGCACCGACGGAGCGGTCATCCTGGCCATGGCCAACTACATCATGCAGAACGAGCTCTATGACCGAAAGTTCATTGAGGCCTGGACCAACGCCACCGTCCAGAAACTGAAAGACCACCTCAAGCAGTACACTTCAAGTTGGGCGGAGGGCGTAAGCGGAGTACCCTCACAGAAGATAGAAGAGATAGCTTACCGCTTCGCAACGGCCAAACCGGGAACGGTGTTGTCATATAGAGGCCTGGTACAGCATTACAACGGCATCCAGAACGAGCGGGCGGCCATGATGCTGGAGGCCATCTGCGGTTACATCGGAGATAAGGGGGGCCGCCTGAAAGCTGTGGGAGCCCCCTGGAAGAACTCCTACCCCAAACCTCACAAAGCCAAGAAGAAACTTAAAATACTGGACGGGGAGAACATAGCCTTCCCCACCCATCACGTCAGCCATCAGGTACTCAAGCTCATCAAAGAGGGCAAGTATGGCAGGCCGGAAATCTACATCAGCTACTGCTACAATGCCGTGTACTCCAACGGGGACTGCAGGGATAACATCGAAGTCCTCTCCAACGAAAACTACATCCCTATGCACATAGCTGTGGACCCATTCTACGGTGAGGGGACGGCCCTGGCCGACATCATCCTGCCCGACACCACCTATCTTGAACGCTGGGACTGGGAGGATATGGTCTCCTACAACGGCATCCCCGAATACTACATCCGGCAGCCCATCGTCAAGCCACTGGGGGAAGTACGGGACTTCAAGGACGTGTGCATCGAACTGGCCAAGAGAATCGGGGGCGGGATGGAGAAATGGCTCCCCTTTGCCTCCGCGGAGGAGTTCGTGCGCGACGCATGCGAACACACCAAGGGTGTGAAAGAGGCTGGTGGATTCGAGTACATGAAGAAACACGGCGCCTGGCATGACCCCAACGCCAAACCCAACTATCTCTTCTACGCCAAAAAATTGAGCGAGAAAGACCTCCAGGGGACCACCGTAGACCCGGAGACAGGGCTGATCTTCAAAGGAGACAAATACGACAGCAAGAAGGGCAAGAACTACGTGGGTCAGATGGTAAACGGGGTGGCCTACCTGGGGTTCAAGCCGGATAAAATAGGACGACATACGGGCAAGCTGTCCATCTATTCAGACGAGCTTAAGAAGAAGGGGTTCCCACCTCTACCCACCTGGGTGCCTATCCCCGAGCATCAAAAGATGAAAAAAGGTGAGTTGATCCTGACCACTTACAAACTCAACACGCAGACCCATTCCCGCACCCAGAACTGCAAGTACCTCACCGAGCTCTATCACAAGAACCCCGCCTGGATCAACTCAGCCACCGCAAAGGAGCTGGGCATAAAGGACGGCCAGAAGATAAAGGTAAAGTCCTCCATAAACGAGATAACCACCGAAGCACGGGTTACCGAGGAGATAGTCCCCGGGGTCATCGCCATCTCCAATCACTGCGGCCACTGGGAATATGGACGTTACGCTTCCGGTAAGACCTCGCCTCTGGGGACACAGGAAGACGTGGATCTCCAACTCAAATGGTGGGCGGACAACGGGATGCACCCCAACTGGGTCATCCCTAACAGCCCCGATCCCATCGCCGGCGGCCAGAGGTGGTATGACACTGTGGTCAAGGTCACCAAAGCATAACCAACCTACGCGGATGCGTTGTTAAATGAGGGGAACCTTCATAAGGAGGGTTCCCCCACTAAAACCACACCCTGATGGCTTCAAACTAATGATGAAGCGGGGATTAATGAAAATGTGTTCCTTGGAAAACGACGTTGAGTTGAAAGACCTCGCCGAGACGTCTCAAGAGCGGAGCAACGTCTACGGTCTGCTGGCCGTTATTTACCGAACGGAGCTGAAATCGGACCTTTTAAAGCAAATTACCGAGCCCCCTGTTCTACAGGCGTTATCCGACCTGGGGGTTCAGTTTGAGAACGATTTTCTCCAGAAAGCAGGGGACGACCTGCTCGAGGACCTGGCGGTGGAATACGCCAGGCTGTTCATCGGTCCCGGAAAACATATTTCCCCCCATGAGTCGGTCCATCACCAGAGGGATGACGGCCAGTGTGGCTTACTCTGGGGAATGTCCACCGTTGAGGTCAAGAAGTTTATCGAATCGACGGGGCTGGAATATAAATCCGATTACCAGGGTCTCCCCGATCATATCAGTGTGGAGCTGGAGTTCATGCGGGAGCTGTTGCTGAAGGAAGGGGAGGCGTGGCGGAAGGAAGACAAACAGGAAGCCATATACTTCCTGAAGATTGAGAAGAAATTCATGGAAGAGCACCTGAGCAGGTGGATCCCTGAATTTTGCGACAAGGTTATCTCTGAAGCCCAATTAAGCTTTTATCGTGAAATAGCCAGGCTGACCAAGAGCTTCCTGGAGCTGGAAATAGAAAACATCGCTAAACAACTTGTTGAAACTTGAAAAAACATTAAGAAAGGACGCAACTAGCACTTTATCCTTGAAGGGAACAATAAGTTTTCTTTTTAGTTAGAATATCATCTAAATCAGCCTATAGATAACACGCCGTACCAAAGCCATCAAAAAAATTTCCCCAAAAAGAAGAAAGCACTTGACACATAATTTAATATTGATTATCATTCTCAATATTCACCATATCCGTTCAATTAACTTTACACTCTAAATGACTGCATTTATTTACTTTATAAAAGGTAACCAATATTTCCCTGCCCGAACCTAACTTCTATTTTATAATTAGCGAATATAAATATAACAGTAATTAATTTAAAGATTATGCCCTGCCCGGATTTAACCACGCCGTTTTCTATATATATTAGGTACGGCGAGATAAGTTCTGTTCGTATTAAACGCTTGATCTGATTTGTTCGAAAGGAGATGTGGATGAAAATAATTCCATCACGACTGTTCATCACAATGCTGGCTCTTTTGCTGGTGTTTGGTTTAACACCAGCAACAAAGGTGTTTGCCGACGTGGGCGAGCCCTACGAAGGGGGCCTTTTATCCGTTAAAGGAGAGAAATGGGAGATAGGGGGCGAGCTAGAGATCGAATACAGGGACGCCCAGGGAGATGCCAAAGATTCACAAAGCCAGTTCAAGATCGACCAGTTCTACCTGATCCCCAAGATTAAACTAAAAGAAAACGTCAGCATGAAGGCTGAAATAGCGATGACGGACGGCAAGACCATCCTGGAAGAGGGCCACGTAACCTTTGCCGGTTTTCCCGGAAAAACGTTCATTAAGGTGGGGCTGGAAGACCGCTTCATCAAGCGAAGCCGGATCACCGAGACCTACCCGCTGAACGGTTCCGCCTTCTGGCGGGATGACGACCTGGGGATCACCGTGGGCGGAAAGCTGGATTTCGCCTACTGGTTCTTCTCCTACACCAACGGCCTGAGAATAGCAAAGAGCGCCACAGAGCTGACAACGCAAAAGGTGATGGAGGACGGCGGCGCCAAGTTCCTGCATGAAGACCGCAACGTCGGTGACGAGAGCGAGAACAAGGAGATAGGTTTCGGCGCCGGAAGGAAACAGGATTTCGGACAGTTCGGTAAGATAGACGTTCTGGGCTGGGTCTTCTTCAGCAAGCTTACCCCGGATGAAGTCTCGGCGCTCAATACTGAGCTTGCCTCCGGCGGCTACAGCTCACTGGAAGACTCGAAGAGCATGTATGGCTTCCGCCTGACTCATAAGTGGCAGAAGAAATTAAATTGTGTGTTCGAATACATAAGCACCGGCACCGGAGACCTGGACCGCAAAGGATGGTATATAGAGCCCTCCTACAAGTTCAAGACCCCCTGGAACAGGCCCAAGTCCATCGTCGTTCTGATAAGGTATAACGACCTGGACAACGGACTCATCAACGACCCCGGCGAAGTCCTCACCTGGGACTGGCAGGTTTTCACCCTGGCGGGCATCATCGAGATTCAGAAGAACGTGAAGGTCAAACTCGAATACAGCTTGATCGATGAGGACACGGGCGGCGCCGTAGACGTTGAAAACAACGAGTTCCTGGCCCAGTTGGAGGTAAAATTTTAACCTTACTGCGAAGATGAAATTATGACCTCCCGCTGTTGAAAAGACTTCCAGGCGATATATCCTTTCCATTAAAAGGAAAGGAGGTGACCCGGAATGAAACAGACGCGGAGGTTGATACTCCCGGGGCTCCTTGTGGCCGCAATGCTTGTTATGTTTTATGGAACTAACGCACTAGCCGACGAGATATCCACGGGAGAAACAACTCTCACCGGCTTCATATATTGCATCTCAGCCGATGGGACAATGCACGGAAAAGCGGGCGTATGTCCGATCGATCATATAGCGCACTTGCTCATCACCGATGATGGTAACGTATACATCCTGGGCGGAAGCACGGCCATCGAGGAACAGATACGTAAAGCACCCCTCAAAGCCAGCGCGAAGGTAAAGGTCAGAGGCAGAGTAGTCCCCAAGCTGAAAGCCGTGGATGTGAGGTGGTGGGAAGAATACGAGACGGTAGGTGATTGATCCCTACCCCCCCGGCAGGCGTCTTTCCTTCTTATCGGAAAGGCGCCTGTTTTTTTACCGGCCCTTTTTATTCCCGGGGCCGGTTGCGGCCCAGCCGGTTATGAGCCTGGGAGAACTCTCCGGTGATTGTTGCTGCATGGGTCGAAATCTCCCCGCCTAGGACCGCCGCCGCGGCTATCTCGGCGAACTTCCTGGCTTTGCCCGCACCGTAGCAGTCCATTATCTCCAGCGCCTCCCTGAAGCCGCCCAGGCTCACGCCGCCCCCCACGGTGCCCAGGATGAGGCAGGGCATGTAGAGACTGACGTAAAGGCCGCCCTCTTCGGTTAACTCCATGGTGGTTATGGTGGCCACCGAGTCGGGGACGTAGGCCACGTCCTGCCCAGTTGCCATTAACAGAGCTGTGAGGCCGTTGGCGGGGTGCATGGACTGGGTGAGGGTGCCCGCCTGAGCATTCCCTACCACGGTGGTCAAGAAGCCCTGGGCCATTGCCCTGGGCGTTGTGTGAAGCCTTTTTTCCACCACCTCTTCCGGCAGCACTACGTCCACAGAAACCCTCTTTCCCCGCCCGGTGACCATGTTGATGGCCGCCGATTTCTTGTCCGTGCCCATGGAGCTGGGGAAGAGAACGGACTCGGGCTTTACCTGCTCTTCTATGAACCTCGCCGCCCTGTCCGAGGCGTTGGTTATCATGTTGAGGCCCATGGCGTCCCCGGTGTAGTAGTACATGCGGAGCGCCGCCCGTCTCCCGATGAGGTACTTGTCTATTTTCAGCAGCTTGCCGTGTCGGGTGGTGGATTCGGCCACCTCCTTTATCCTATCGTAGTTGGCGTCCACCCAATCCAGGAACTCTGCCGCTTCACCCGTCCGCCGAAAGACGAACATGGGGGTCACCTGGGTGTGGTCGCTGAACAGGCGGGCCTCGGCGCCTCCCGATTCGGTTATGGCCCTCATCCCCCTGCTGTAGGAAGCCACCAGCGCCCCCTCCGTGGTGGCCAGGGGAATGTAGAACACGCCGTCAGCGTGCTCACCATTTACCTTAAGCGGCCCGGCAAGCCCTACGGGCACCTGCACCACGCCGATGAAGTTCTCGATGTTCCCCTCCACGTCTTTACCGGTCACCGAGTGTGCGGCCATATGCTTGAGCTCAACGCCGGTCTTCTCCTTGATCCACCTGCGCCGCGTTTCTATGGCCTCATCCGAATAATCGTCCTCCCTTGAGCGCGGAACGCTCTCCATCTCATTCTTATTCTTCTCCATATCTCTCCCTTATCCACTCCGCTATTTTTTCAGCCCTTCTCTGATTATATCCACAAAGGAATCGCCTTCGCTGGAGGTGGCTCCTTCTATGGCTTCCGCAGAGTATTTCTTGACCCTCTCTTTCATCGAGACCAGAATTCTGAGTGGTGACTTACAGATTTCTCCGAGCATGGCCCTCGATTCTTCCATCAGCTTATCCGGAGTCGTCAACTTGCTCACCAGGCCTATGCGGTGGGCCTCAGCGGCGTCGATGTTCCTGCCCGACAGGCAGAGGTCCCTGGCCATGCCTCCCCCCACTGCTTCCTTGACAAGCCCGTAGAGCACGTGGGAGCCGAACCGCAGCTCGGGATGCCCGAAAAGGGCCTTCTCCGAGGCCAGGCGGATG
>JAUXIQ010000281.1 GCA_030620925.1 Nitrospinota bacterium | reverse complement strand
TATCCACAAAGGAATCGCCTTCGCTGGAGGTGGCTCCTTCTATGGCTTCCGCAGAGTATTTCTTGACCCTCTCTTTCATCGAGACCAGAATTCTGAGGGGTGACTTGCAGATTTCTCCGAGCATGGCCCTCGATTCTTCCATCAGCTTATCCGGAGTCGTCAACTTGCTCACCAGACCTATGCGGTGGGCCTCAGCGGCGTCGATGTTCCTGCCCGACAGGCAGAGGTCCCTGGCCATGCCTCCCCCCACGGCTTCCTTGACAAGCCCGTAGAGCACGTGGGAGCCGAACCGCAGCTCGGGATGCCCGAAAAGGGCCTTCTCCGAGGCCAGGCGGATGTCGCACATGAGCGCCAGGTCGAGCCCTCCCGCCATGGCCGGACCGTTGATGGCGGCCACCAGCGGCTTGGGGAAACCGGTGACCGCGGCGTGAAACCTCCGGGAACTTTCCTGGATGGCCTTTATATGGTCGGGGTCCGGGTTCTTGAACTCCTCCAGGTCGAAACCGGCGCAAAACGCGGGGCCGTTTCCGGTAACCAGCACGGCCTTCACTTCATCATCACTTTCAATTTCCCCGAGACATTCCACCATCTCGTTCCTGAGCTGAATGGACAGCGCGTTTCGTTTGTCGGGTCTGTTCAACTTTATGATTGCAGAAGATTCCTCCCGCTCCACTTCTAAGGTCTCGTAACTCACCTTGTGTCCCCCTCTCCGGCAGGTGT
This sequence comes from Nitrospinota bacterium, assembly GCA_030620925.1. Taxonomy (GTDB): domain Bacteria; phylum JAUXIQ01; class JAUXIQ01; order JAUXIQ01; family JAUXIQ01; genus JAUXIQ01. Next base: position 3,080 of record JAUXIQ010000281.1, on the reverse strand, counting down.
TTATTTGTAGTCCTCCCTGGGCGGGCTGAAGACGTCCAGCACCAGGCAGGGTTTCTCGAAAGTTTTGCCCCCGTGGGGCAGGTCGCCGGGGATGAAATAGATGTCACCCTTCTTGCAGAGCTTGACCTCGTCTCCTATGGTCATCTCGATCTCGCCTTCAAGGACTATCCCACACTGCTCGTGGGGATGGCTGTGGCCCGGATCGCTCATATTGGCTTCCACGTCCATGAAGGCCATCATCATCTTTTCGCCGGAAACGATCCGGCTCTGAATGCCTTCTCTTAATGATTTCTTATCCATTGAATCCAAATCGATGAACCTCATTACCCTTACCTCCCTCCGGTTTTATTGACAATTACATACGTTACAGGTGTAAGTCCGTTCAACCGATTAATTCTCCATTAACCATTTCTCCCGCTTCACGACAGGCAAGGCGTTAGGCAAATTCGCAAGGAAAATCTACCTTGCTTTCGAGCTCCACCCATATTAGTATATTTTTCCACCTAACACCAGACCCTCTTGACCCTGCGGGCAGGGAACAGACTCGGACAGCAGCAAGGAATTTTCAACCTTACTTCTGAACTTCTGAACGATAAACATGAAACATGGAAGAGAATAAAAAACTTGATGTGCTGGACATCCTGAAACTGGCACTCGATAAAGAGAAGGGTTCTTTCACTAGCCTCAGCGGGGCGGCCAACATCTTATCGGAAAAGCGGCTCAAGAAAACCCTCAACAAGCTGGCCCTCGAAGAGCTGAAGCATATCATCATGGTCATGGACTTATCACAGATCTCCCAGGTAAACCCGTTTGAAGAGATCGACCTCACGCTGTCTGCATCTGAAGGTACGTTCGCAAAGGGGGCGAGAGTCTCCGAAGAGGAAGCGCTTCAAGCCTGCATGCACAGCGAGCTCGAATCCATCTCTCTATACATGGACCTGGTAAGCAGCGCGCGGGAACAGGAAGATGATGACGTTTTACGTCTGTTGCAGCAGCTTATCAAGGAAGAAGAAGAGCACAGGAAAATCCTTGAAAAACTCCTGGAAACGCGGCTGAAAGAAATATAAACCTGAATACGAAACATGGGATACAACCAAGGAGCAATCTACAGATTCAGAGGGGGGAGCTAAATGCGATTCATAATCTACGGTTGCGGCGGAATAGGCGGCCCCATCGGGGCCGAGCTGCATCTGGCGGGGTACGACGTCGTATTGATCGACGTGGGCGAACACATCGAAAAAATTATGCAGGACGGGCTTCGGCTCAAGGGCCTTGCCGGGGAGCACGTCATAAAAGTGCCCGCGGCGGCCAGGATAACCGACGTGGAGATGCAGCCGGACGACGTAATTTTCATGGTCATGAAATCGCCGGAGACCAGGGAAGCGGTCGAGGCCGCCCGTGGACACGTAGACCCCGATACCCCCGTATTCTGCTTCCAGAACGGCGTGCGCAACGAAGAGGTCGCTTCCGAGTATTTCAATAACGTCTATGGGGGCGTGGTGCTGTTCAGCGGCACGCATATCACGCCCGGTGAGGTTATCCATACCGTGGACAGAGGGCTGGGCATGGGAAACTACCCGGAAGGCATCGACGAGATGGCGGAAAACGTGGGCAAAGCACTCGCCGATGCGGACTTCAAGATCACCACTACAAAAGAAATAATGAAAATGAAATGGCGCAAGGTGTTCATGAACCTGGGTAACGGCGTCTTCGCCATGACCGATATTTGCGGCCAGGAGATAGCCTGGAACAAAAAGCTGAGGGAGTTGCTGGCGGATATACAGGAGGAAGCGTATAGAGCCTCCAACGCCGCCGGAATCGAGCTGGGCACAATGCCCGGCCTGCCACCCGTGGAAAAAGTGCTCCAGACCTTCCGCACTATGGAGGACAAACAGACACCGGACATAGAAGAGCACATGCTGCTCAGGCCCTCAACCTGGCAGGACGTCTACCTGCAGCGCGGCCGCACCGAGCTGGACAGCTTCTATGGCGAGATCGTCAGACTGGGGCAAAAACATGGCGTCCCCACACCCATCAACCAGACCATTTTCGGCATGGTGGAGGAGATGGTCCAAAAAGGAGAGCAACCCGGTAAATATACCCTGGATGAGATCAACGAGCGGGTAAACGCGGCCAAAGCATCCTGATTAATGAATTTCACCACGAAGATACTAAGACAAACAAGAATAGTGCTGGTGTCTTCGTAGTAAAAGATAAACCTGGATAAGCTCCTTGGTGTACGCTTCGATTCACGCTATTTCACTATGATGTTACCGCTGACCCACCCCAGCACGTGGCGCCAACCGCATCGGACGGAACATTTGAATCGGTAAGTGCCCGGTTTGCTGGCGGTAAACTTTACTTCCACCTCCTCTCCCTTCGGCAGAAGAGTCCTCGGCACCCCCAACCGGGGAATAACTATTCCGTGATCGCGATCGACGGCGGTAATTTTCAGCACCACCGTCTGCCCCTTATCGACAGTGACCTCGGCCGGATCGAACCCTATTTTTGTCACTTTCATATTCACCACCACCACTTCCTGGGAGACGGCTTCCCCCACGGCGGCGGCTATCATCAGCCCGCAAATTAAGATAACAATTAACGACTTCATCAACTTACCTCCCTCTTTAAACCTCGAAACTTCGAAGGAACTCAAAGCTGATGCTCTGAGAGGACCATTCCGGTAAAAACCCCGCCTTTCTCCCACCGAGACAGAGTCAAGCTCCCACGAAAACATTTGTTTGTCACGCTGAGCCCCGCAACCCGCGGGGGCGAAGAACTTCTCTGCAAGGAGAAAGACCCGCGCCTAGCTGAAACCACTTCGATATGCTCCGCTCAGAAGAACTTGAACGGAGCACACGGGCGACAAAGCTTGCCTCGGAAGGGATTCCGCCCCTATAAACTCTCGTGTTACCTTTTTGCAGTGTGCATATTTTCCCTCCCTTGACGGGAGGGAATAAGGGAGGGTGATGACATTCCACTTCGCGTTCCGAGTGGTTCACCCCCACCCACCTCCCCCATCCCCGCCACACGCGGGGCAGGCACGGGAAAGAAGATCGATAAGGATGGAAAGTAAGGCC
>JAUXIQ010000220.1 GCA_030620925.1 Nitrospinota bacterium | reverse complement strand
CACGTCTCAGATGGGCTGCTTGGGGCCATGAACAGACGGGTCGACAGGGCCGGCATCGAACGGTTGATCGGGGAATTACGCTCGACAATCCCCGAAATCACCCTGCGCACCACCTTCATAGTCGGGCTTCCTGGAGAGCGGGAGAAAGATTTCAGGGAGCTGCTGGAATTCGTGGAGGGGGCGCGTTTTCAGCGTCTGGGGGCTTTCGCCTACTCCCCCCAGGAAGGTACTCCCGCCGCCTCATTGCCCGGACAGGTCGGCGAGAAGGTCAAGCAGCGCAGGCTGGACGAACTGATGTCGCTCCAGCAAGACGTCTCCCTGTCGATAAACCGCCTGATGGTGGGGAAAACCGTTGAAGTACTCATCGAAGGGCCCGGCGAGGAGGGTTGGGCGTTATGTGCCCGGACGGCGGCCCACGCCCCGGAGGTTGACGGTCAGGTGCTTATTGCCGGCGGTCGTGCGGAAGCAGGAAGCTTCCGCCGGGTGAAAATCACAGATGCCTCCGCATACGATCTTATAGGTGAAATGGTTTGATTACCCGGTTATCTTCAGTATATATTCAACCAGGAGAGGGAGCGAAGGATGAAACTTTTCAACAAAAAGGGCGATGAAGGCGAGACCAGCCTTCTTTTCGGCGGAAGAGTTCCTAAATCAGACCCCAGAACCGAAACTTACGGCATACTCGACGAGGCGGTCTCCGCCCTGGGCCTGGGGCGTGCGCTGGCGGAAAAAGAGAGGGTCAAGGAGATAGTCCTCGAGCTGCAGAAGGAACTTTTCGTTGTGGGCGCGGAGCTGGCCACACAGGATGAAAACCTCGAGCGCCTTACCGACAGGGTCGACGAAGCCAAAGTCGATAAATTAGAGGGGCTCATCGAGGAATTAGCGGGCCAGATAGAACTTCCCAAAGCTTTGATCATTCCCGGCGCCGACCCCGCTTCTGCAGCCCTGGACCTGGCACGCACCACCATCAGACGGGGAGAACGCAGGGCAGTGGGGCTGAGAGAACAGGGGATACTCAAGAACCCCGAAATCCTCCGCTACCTTAACAGGTTAGCCGACCTGGTCTTCGTTTTGGCCAGATTAGAGGAAACGTGAGTCCGGGTTCCTCTTTCATGTTGCGGTATGCGTATGGAGATGTTAATCTATAACTGATTCAGCGGTTTAAAAATAAAAGCAGGGGGAACATTTTGGCGACAGGTGTAGATTCTGGAGTCATAAAAGACCTCAAGAAGAAAGCGCTCCAGACCAGAATAGACGTGCTAAAAATGCTGTGCGAGGCCGGCTCCGGCCACACCGGAGGCTCGCTCTCCGTCGTCGAAATACTGGTCTCACTCTACTTTTTTAAGATGAAATACCGCAGTGACCAGCCGAAATGGCCGGAGAGAGACCGCTTCGTACTCTCCAAGGGTCACGGCGCACCTGCCCTTTACAGCGTTCTGTGCCGGGCGGGTTACTTTCCCGAGGACTATTTAAACAGTCTGAGGAAGCTGGGCGGCTTACTGCAGGGGCACCCTGAAAGCAGGATGACCCCGGGAGTAGAAGTCTGCACCGGCTCGTTGGGGCAGGGGCTCTCTCAGGCTAACGGCATTGCCCTGGCACTCAAGATGGACGGGAAGCCTTCCCGAGTTTATGCGCTCATGGGGGACGGGGAATTACAAGAAGGTCAGATATGGGAGGCGGCCATGACCTCTTCCCACTATTTGCTGGATAACCTGTGCGCTATTGTAGACCATAACAAGTTTCAAATAGACGGCCCGGTGGAACAGATTATGTCCATATACCCGCTCAGAGATAAGTGGGAGGCTTTCGGCTGGTACGTTGAAGATATAGACGGGCACAACTTTGACGCCATCATAGGGGCTTTGAAAAGAGCCGAGGAGGAGAAGGACAGGCCCTCCCTGATCATTGCCAATACGGTCAAGGGCAAAGGCATTTCCTTCATCGAAGACCAGAATAAGTACCACGGCGTGGCCCCTGACAAGGATGAGCTGGATCGTGCGCTGGCCGAGCTGCAAGAGGCGAAACTAAAACTATAGAGTGAGGGTTTAAAAATTTGAGCCGAATGGTTTCCACGCGGGACGTCTACGGTGAGACTCTGGTTAAGCTCGGAGAGGAACACCAGGAGATAGTAGCACTGGATTGTGACCTCTCAGGTTCGACCCGATCAGCACTCTTCGGTAAGAAGTTCCCCCAACGTTTCTTCAACATGGGGGTATCCGAGCAGGACATGATGAGCACCGCCGCCGGCCTGGCCAGCTCGGGAAAAGTGCCCTTCGCCAGCACCTTCGCTATCTTCGCCTCGGGCAGGGCATGGGAGCAGATACGGCTGTGCATATGTCTGCCCTGCCTCAACGTTAACGTGGTGGCCAGCCACGGAGGCCTTACCGTTGGTGAAGACGGGGCCACCCACCAGGCCAACGAAGACCTGGCTATAATGAGGGCGCTTCCAAACATGACGCTGGTAGTGCCTGCCGATGCTGTGGAGACGGAACGTATGGTGCGGAGTATCTACGCTCATCAGGGTCCGGTATACCTGCGCCTTGCCCGCAATAAATATCCCGTCCTGTTCGATGATAGTTATAAATTTGAGTTAGGAAAGGCCAACGTAATCAGGGATGGAAAAGACCTGGCCATCATCGCCACCGGCTATATGGTGAGCAAATCGCTGGAGGCGGCGCAGAAACTTAGCGAACAAGGGTTGGAAGCCTGCGTGGTCAATATGTCCACCATCAAACCCCTGGACGCGGAGTGCGTCACGGAAGTGGCGCGAAAAACGGGCGCCGTGCTTACCGTAGAGGAACACTCCATAATAGGCGGACTGGGCAGCGCCGTGGCTGAAGCCCTGGGAGAAAGTTACCCTGTTCCCATGATGCGCATGGGCATAAGAGACACTTTCGGAGTATCGGGCCACCCCGAAGAGCTTTTAGAACATTACGGTCTCTCAGTGCAGCACATAGTTGAAGAAGCCGGTAAGCTGATGCGGAGGAAGGCCGGATGACCTATTCCATGATACGTATATATCTATTGAGAGGTGAAAGAAAGTGGTTCCCGGAGGTCAATGAAAATGAAGATGAATAACAATAACGGAAAACTGGCCATAATTCTGGCCCTGAGTCTGCTTATAGTCTTCCTCCTGCTGGGACGCTCCGGAAATATAAGCTGGGGCTCCTCAGACACCTATGAGAACCTCAGGACGTTCACTGAGGTAATATCTCTCGTCGAGCGCAATTACGTGGAGGATGTTGACTCAAAAAAAATGGTGGAAGGCGCCATCAAGGGAATGCTGAAAACACTTGATCCCCATTCCAGTCATATGCTTCCAGAAGTTTTCAAGGAAATGCAGGTGGAAACCAAGGGCAGCTTCGGGGGCCTGGGAATAGAAATAACCATCCGCGACAGCGTGCTGACTGTGGTCTCCCCCATAGAAGACACACCGGCATTCCGTGCCGGTATGAAAGCCGGGGACAAAATAATAAAAGTTGAAGGTGAAGATACTTTCGACATGACCCTCTTTGATGCCGTTAAACGCCTTCGAGGCAAGAAAGGCACATCGGTGACCATAACCATATTACGCAAGGGGGTTAAAGAGCCATTCGACGTCACCATAGTCCGCGACATCATCAGAATAAAGAGCGTCCGATACCGCCTGCTGGAAGATGATATCGGGTACATCAAGATTAGAAGTTTTAACCAGAACACCTCCAAAGAGATGAAAGAAGCCCTCAAGGTTCTGGAAGGTGAGCAGATAAAGGGTCTTGTGCTGGATTTGCGCAATAATCCCGGCGGTCTTCTGGACCAGGCGGTGGAAGTATCGGATATATTCCTGGACGGAGGAAAAGTTATCGTCTCCACCAAGGGGAGGATAAAAAACCAGAACATGGTCTTCAATTCTCATGGGAAGGGAGCTCACGTGCAATATCCCATGGTGGTGCTGGTAAACGCGGGCAGCGCCAGCGCTTCGGAGATCGTGGCCGGCGCCATGCAGGATTACCAGCGTGCGGTGATCCTGGGAGAACAATCCTTCGGGAAAGGCTCGGTGCAGACCATCATCCCGCTGAGCGACGGTTCGGGGCTGCGTATTACTACCGCAAGGTACTACACCCCCAGCGGGAAGCTCATTCAAGGTAAAGGGATTACCCCGGATATCATCGTCAAGGAAAAAATTGTCGTAAAAGCACCCCCGAAAGAGGAAAAACGCAAACCCATAAGAGAAAAGGATCTCAAGAATAGCTTGCCCGGAGAGAAAGAAGAAAAAGAGGCCAAAGAAAAACTGAAGGAAGAGAAATCCATTGAGGATGATATCCAGCTAAGCCGCGCTGTGCAAATACTCAAAAGCTGGGAGATATTGAAACACCTTAAAAAAACTGGCTGACTACGAAGGAATGGAAGAAAACTATAACCT
>JAUXIQ010000164.1 GCA_030620925.1 Nitrospinota bacterium | reverse complement strand
CTCGGGGATCATTTCCATGATTCCCGCTTTGGCCTCTTCCACCGTGCCGAAGTAGTGGGTGCTGAAATTGTTCTTCTCCAAACTCTGCATGGCCTTCTCGGCAAGACGGGGGTAATGCCATTCCTTCCTCTGGTCCGACCATTTAATTTCTTTATCCATTTATGGCTACCTGGTGTGGGTTGAGGGGTCAACAGGCACGCCCTCGGAGCGGTTGGAATGATACTATGTCCCTGGAGGCCAATCAAGTATTAAAGAACGGCTGTTAAGTTTACCTTAACTCGGGCCGTCCTCCATCAGCCGCCTGTAATAGCCTTTGTAACAGTAAAGTGCAGCCGCGGGGTTATGGGCCAGGACTCTATCCTTGGCCACCAGCACAGTGGTCAAGGCTTCTGAATGTTTGAGGAACAGGCTGTCGTGGCCCACGCACAGCCCCATGAGCACGTTGAATTCGGTCTCCGCCCTGTTGAGTATTTCCGCCTGGGCTATGGGGTTGCACATGGATTCGTGGTGTCCGGGCCGCACCTTGGAAGAATCCTGGATACCTATCGTTTCCTTGGGAACGGCTCCCGTCTTGCAGCATACGCATACCACTTCGAAGCCGCGGCTCTCCAATATTTCCGTCATCACCTTTGCTTCGCTTCGCAGACCCAGGCAACTTGCTATGCCCAGCTTACTATAGCCCATCTTTTTGCTGAGCTGGATGATCTCTTCCACCCTCGTCCACTTCATGTAGCCCTCGCCCTCCACCTCGCTGGCGGCTTTGGCGAACCGCTGAAGTTTGGGGTCGGCGTATTTTTCTACAACCGCTTCGATAACGTCTTCCCTGGTCCGGGTGGGGCAGAAGTCCGGCCCTTCATACTTTTTATCGGCGGTCATGCAAACGTACACTCCGCACATACTGCAGCGGGGCTCCTGGTCGCCCTTTGTTTCCGTCACTTTCTATCCTCCATACCCTTTATGTCAGTTCTCACTGTTCGTGCCTGGAAGCATGGCAGGGACGACTGCACCGCGGCGGGCGGGGCCGCCCCCATTTCAGAAACATAGGCAGTTTATCATTAGAGGGAATATTATCAAGGAGGGAAAGTAAACAGGGGCCGGGGACTCAGAATAACACGATGTGGGGTTGCAGGGGCATCACGCGGAACGCGGGACCGGGAGAGAAAATCGAATGCGATAGCATAGTAGCGCCTTCTGAACTCAGGATCGCAGGTCGACCTCGCCAACGGTCTTTGGTTACAGCTCAGTCCATTTCCCTCTTCTCTCCGCGGCCATTTCCTTGCACAGCTCCAGAATCCTTTTGTAGTTGAGATCGTGGGGGTAGTGTTGGGCAAGTTCCCTGGCTTTGGCGGAGGCGGAGGTCAGTTTCTCTTCGTTCAACAGTATGGCGACCCTGGCGGCCAGTTTTTCCACGTCGGCGGGATCGTCCACCACGTAACCTTCCTGGCCGTCGTTTATCAGCTCGCCGGCGCCGTTGTAGCGCGTGGTGACCACCGGCAGCCCGCTGGCCAGGGCCTCCAGGGTGGTCAGGGAGCAAGCGTCGTAGTAGGTGGGCTGCAGCAGCAGGTCGCTCGCTGCGTATATCCTTCTCATGTCGTCCAGCTGGCCGGAGAAGACGAGCAGATCATCACACCCCAGCTTTTCGGCTTCTCGTAAGTAGGGTTCTCTCTTTCCTCGCCCTACGACAACGCCTTTGAAGCCTGAAGCCCCCCTCTTTTTCAGGATGGAGATGACCTGAACGAAGGAGTGCAAACCCTTGAGTCGGAAATTGTGCCCCACAAAGAGGACAATTTTTTCATTTCCTATTCCCAGCGATGCTCTGGTCTCCTTCCTGAATCTCACTCTGTTGTGAGGGTCAAACGCCTCCAGGTCCACACCATGGTAGACAGTTTCCACTTTATCCGGCGGAACGTTGTGAGACGTAATGATATCATCCCTCACCATATTAGAGTTTGCCACGATCTTCCAAACGCGGTCATCGCCGTATATCTTTTTCTCAAGGCTACATATTATCCTGTACTTGGGGCTGATGGTTCTGCTTAACAGCCTGCGCAAATGTCTGAGCAGCGGGTTTTTAAATGACTTCAGGTCCTGCCAATACCATGTGCGAGTCGCGCTGGGAAGGATAAGAATATCCTGAAACAGGGTACGGTTTATTCCAAGCACTACATCGTACCCGCCCTTCCGCAGAGCCTCGGAGGAATTTTCCGCGAAAGTCAACTCATAGAGGAACCTCGGCATTTTAACTGCCTTGACGTGGTGGGAAGAAATCCCCGCGATGTCTTCCTCAAAAGCGTTTGAGTAGATGTGTACGTCATGCTCTTCTGAGATCATCATACGGGCCAGTTCCGCCGCAAAGCGTTCGGCCCCCCCTTTGTTGACATCAAATTTATGTATGACTATGGCTATTTTCATTATTTTTCATGAAGTGAGGAACTGTGCCCATCCGCTTCCCAGATCTTTGAGTAGCGCAGGAAAATGTAATATGAGTAGAGCACGGATATTATGAAGCCGGGCAGTCCGTCCATGCAGCCTTTTTTATACAGATAAATCTCAAAGAATTTAAAAACCGGCCTGAAGATGAGTTTGGCCAGGCTGAAGCGCTCACCGCGCCGTCGGGCTTCACTGGCGTAGATGGTGGAGTAGTTGTCGATCGTTTTCAGGTGGTGGGAAAAGTCTTTATAGGTGTAATGATTCATGTCGTTTCGCAGGTGTTTTGTCCTGCCTTTCAGCTCAACCTTATCGTGGGGGTTTGTGCCCCCCCATTCGCCCAGCGATTTCCTGAACAAGCGGAGCTTGTAATCGGGATACCATCCGCAGTGATTTATCCATCGGCCCAGGTAAAACGCGTGCCGCGGGAAGAAGAAGCCTTCGAATTTATCACCCTCTTTTTCGAGCCCCTCCCTTATTTCGGAGATGAGGGCCGGGGAAAGCTCTTCGTCTGCATCTATGCACAGCACCCAATCGTTGCCGGCACATTGGAGGGCGTAACTTTTCTGCTCGATGTGCCCTTCGAATTCACGGTGGTAAATCTTCTGTGTATACTCCCGGCAGATTTCCACCGTGGCGTCGGTGCTGTTGGAATCCACCACCACGATTTCATCCGCCCACTTGACGCTCTCCAGGCATCTGCGGATGTTACTTTCCTCATTAAAAGTTATGATGCAGGCAGTTACCGCTAGGTTCGACATGCTTCCAACTCTGAGGAGACCTTTTTTAAGAAAACGTTTCCTCAGGCTCCTTCTAAAAAGTCCTAATGGGCCGGGATTTAGAGTTACTTAATTATTTTTCGCTTCTGTTGAGCAGGTTCATCGCTGAGCGGATTATCTTTTCCGGTTTAAGCTCCGTCATGCAGCGATGGTCAGTGGGGCACTCCCTGAGCATGCAGGGGCTGCAGTCCAGGGGGATCCTCTCCACCGCTATTCGTTCGTAATCGGTAGTGGAGTAAATGGGATCGGCGGAGCCCGAGACAACAACCACCGGTTTCCCCAGGGCCGCGGCCACATGCCGGGGACCGGAGTCGGTGGTCAGAACCAATGCGCATCTGCCCATGAGCTGTTTCAGAACGGCCAGTGAGCTTCCCTCTCCACTCATGTCCAGCGGGCTGCCGGACATCCTGGTGCTTATGGCTCCCGCCACGGCGGCATCCCTGGCTTCGGCGAAGATTACGGGCTTTGCGCTTAGTGTTTCCGCCAATGCGTCGCCGGCCCTGGCGAAATATTCGGCCGGCCACGTCTTGGCGCTTCCGTATCCGGCGCTGGGGACCAGCCCCAGCAGCGGCTGATGGGGATCAATGCCCCTGGCGCTCAAAAACTTGGCCCCTGCCTCCTCCTCTTCGTCAGTGAGGACTATGCGGGGGGTCCTCCCCGGTGTGCCGCACCCCAGGAAGCGGGACAGTTCGCAGTAATAGTCTACCATGGGCCGAGGGGTAATCTTGCCGTCCTCCATCATCGGCTCCAGCCGCCGTGTGAGCAGCCAGCCCCTGTTCCCCCTCAAATAGCCCACCCTCTCCTCCACTCCCGACAATTTCATCATGAGCGCTGAGCTGAAAGAGTTGGCGAACAGCACCCCCAGGTCGAACTTTTTCCTCCTGATTTCGCCCACCGTTCTGAGGAACCCACTGATCCCCCGTTGGGCATGCTTATCGTAGCCGAGGGTGTCTCCATACCAGCCCAAACCATCCACCAGGGGCAGATAGGCGGGCTTCATTATCAACGTTGTTCGCGCCCCGGGGGAACCTCTGCTTATCTGCTCGGCAGCGGGCAGGGACATCACAAAATCTCCCAGAGGGTTGGCACAGCGTATGATGATGTTTGTATAGGTGCTGCCAATGTTCATCTATGGTTCACTTGCTCTTAGAAGGCAACGACTGCATTTTTGCCGGTGTTAATAGAAAACCGAAGAGGAAGTTATCATGCGTGCGAAATCGGTTTTTGATTAATAAACGAGATCATTTTTTTAAATACTTGCCGCCATTTGCGTGCCCGGAGACTCACTCTGCAATAACTACTTCTTTCAACCAGTCTTCAGGCTTGACTTCCGAATGAGGTACTCTCCACCTGGCAATTTTATATCTGGTTTTCTTTAATCCTTTCAGGTTGTCGTTTAACATAATATGAGGAATGAGTCTGCTCAATTTGAGGTAGAGTTTAATTTTTTGGTCCCTGTATTTCCATCCGAAGTCCGGGTCTTTAAAATATTGCGACCAGCCGATAGAGCCGCAGACTCCCGCAGGGCCGAAGTTTTTTGAAAGGAGGACGTCTTCCATAAAAACCCGGATGCCGCCCTCGAAATCATTCAAAGTGTCATGAAATGCTATGATTGCCCCATCTGATAGAAACGGTGAGAACATATCGAAATCCATTTTAGTACCTGGATAAGTGTGATCACCATCGATCCAAAGCAACCTGATTTTTTCATTCCATTCCTTTGCAAGCTCGGCGGAATGCTTCTGATAGAAGTTTATATATCTGTCCACCCCTGCCTTCTTCAGGTTGTTTTGAAAGTCATCCAGGCAGGATTCTTTACCTTCTAAATCCGGGTCCGTGCTGGACGGTGAGGTCAAAGGATCAACAGCCGTAACATCGGGTTTTTCGGTTAACGCAGCGCCTTTGGCCAGGCTTATAGTTGATTTTCCCTTGTAGCTCCCTATCTCAAGTATTTCTCCCTTAGTTGTCGGGAATGCCGCGAGCAGGGCAAGAAACTCCATCTCTCTCTTGGTGAGGTAGCCTTCTACGTCTTTTATTATTCCATAGAGTTCTGTGGTCAAATTGGTGAATTCTTCAAACGGTAAAACCATGAGTCGTTTCCTTTACAGGAGTTTGTCGATACCGCTGCGGCAGTAGTAGTTTTTCTCTTTTTGCGCCCTGTTTAAGAGGGCGATATTTTTCTGGAGGTTGTCCG
>JAUXIQ010000168.1 GCA_030620925.1 Nitrospinota bacterium | reverse complement strand
GATGATCGCGCAGGGGGCCTGATTGGTCACCGCTTGAGCTGTGCCCCCCAGAATCACATCCAGTACGCGCCGCCGGGCGTGAGCTCCCATAATAATGAGGTCAGCGCCTATTTCTTCGGCCGTTTCCACGATCAGCTCACGGGGGTTTCCCTCTTTTATGAGCTCCTGAGTGCTGATTCCATTGTTGTGCATCTCGACCACGAAATGGTCCATGGCCGCGCGCACCTGCTCTTCCATTTTGCCGATTTGATCCACTTCGTGCCTCTGTCGCGCCCGTTCCTCCACAGAGTTGCCCACCCGGATTTCATCCGTGGTAGGAATCAGCTCGTGATGTCCATCGATCTTCTCCAAGCTGTAAACGGTAAGGACGCTCACCGATTTAGCGCCGCGTGCGGCCATGGATATAGCCACATCCCGCGCCGCCAGTGCGTGGGGGCTCTTTTCACCGCCCGCCTGGAGAGCAACGGCCAACAGGATTTTCTCATACATACTCACCACCTCGCTACTTGCCCTTCCACTGGGGCGTCCTTTTTTCGGCAAACGCCTTGGGGCCATCTACGTAGTCCTCGGAATCCCTCATTTCGTCCTCAGCGGGATATCTTCTCATGAGGGCATCCTCCTGGCCGATTTCCAGCCCCACCATGGAGCACTGCTTGCTGGCACGGACGGAGAGGGGCGCACAGCGCAGTATATCCGAAGCCCACTTTTCGGCGGTAGCCATCAAATCCTCGAGCTTAACCACCTCGTTCACTATACCCACTTCGTAAGCCCTCTGGGCGCTGAGAGGCTTACCGGTCAATATCATGCCCATGGCTATCTTGAGGGGGAGCTGACGCGGAAGCCTATGGACTCCGCCGGCGCCGGCCATCAGACCGACCGTGGGTTCCGGCAGCCCCAACTGAGCGTTTTCCGAAGCCACTATTATATCACAGGAGAGGGCTATCTCGAAACCGCCTCCCAGCGCGTATCCGTTGACTGCGGCTATGAGCGGCTTCCAGGAATCGAAGCGGTAAGTGATCCCCCCGAAACCCCCGGAGCCAAGCTTTTCCATGCCGTGCTCAGCGGTGTACTTGAGATCGTTTCCGGCTGAGAAAGCCTTTTCCCCGGCCCCGGTAACGATTCCTATCCAGCAATTGTCGTCTCTGCTGAAATCGTCGAAAGCATCTGAGAGCTCACGGTTAGCCGGGGGGTGAAGCGAGTTCATTACGTCTGGTCTGTTGATGGTAATGTAAGCCAGGTGGTCCTTCTTTTCATACTTGATGTACTGGTAAGCCATTTTCCTCCTCCTTCCCTGATAGAAAATAAATCCTATATTTACCATTCATTCCTAACAACCGACGCCCGATTTTAACACGCTCACACTACCTCAGCAAGAGAATAAAACATGAGGATGATGAAAGCCGACAACCCATATTCATCGCCCTCGAGAAAGTGCTGTTAAGTGAGGATGACCTGTGTATAAAAGTCATCTTTTAAAGGAAAAGAGAGTCTCCAGGAACCGGTCGTGATCCTCCTTGCTCACTCTGTTTCCCACCTTGGCCATGAGCATGTTGGCGGCATCCATGAGGACATTGGGTTCGCTGGTGTAATAGTGCCTTAAATCCACAGATGCGAAGAGCCCCATGAGCATCTTGCGATACTCATGCTTGGAAAGGGCGGCGCCTTCGAGGTCCCAGTGCCAGGAAAAGCCGGAGAGGATGACGATGTAATCGTTCAGGGCATCGTCGGCCATGGAAACCTCCAGCAACTTCTTCGCTATACCCATGCGTCTATAGTTCCGGCTCACCTCGATGGAGCCCATTTCATAGAGCAGGGGAATGAGTTCCGTCGGCCAGCCCTCCAGAGGTATGGGGTGGCTGAAAGCGATATATCCCACGATCTTTCCATCTTCGGTATGGGCGATTACGATACGGCCCTTATATTCGTCCAGGAGCCTGAGTATATACTTTTTATCCCACAGCATTGAGCGGTAATGGGGGAATACACCTATCCCCTCCTCGAAATCGAGGGAATTTATGAACTCCCAACTGCTCTCCGCGTTTATACGGATCAGCCCTCTTGGCGTCCTGTATTCTACCTGTTTATATGCGTTAGCAGGCATCTTCAAATCACCCCCACCGGCTTTTCCACCATCTCGACCGTTCAGGGGAGGCAGAGGATTAATAATCTGTCCATTCGTGATGGAGGGTCTTCACGAAGACGAGCAGGTCGTGGGTGGTCCCCTCCCTGCCCCGGGCGAAATCTGGAATGCACGCCTCCTGGAAAAAATCCAGTTTCTTCACCGCCTTGGTGGCCGCTTCGTGAACTTCGGAGTAGAGCTCGGCCACCAGTTTCTCCAGCCCGACCTTCACGCCCACGTTAATGAGGTCCAGCAGCATCCAGGTGCCCAGCTTCTTATGCCTGAACCGGGGTTCGATCACGATGCGCAGCTCACCTACTTGCTTCGTGCATCCGTACTTGGCGAAGTGGAGGCTGGCGCAGGCCACGAACTCGCCTTCGCTCTCGGCCAGGATGGGGAGGACGTGCGAATAGTCCAGGTTTTCCGCCCAATCTTTCAAGACGGAGGCGCCAGCCACGTCATCCCTGAGAAACCAGCGTTCATCATCAGGAATGCTCCGGAAGAACTCAAGAAGCCTCTTTTCGTCTTCCTTCTCCATGGGCCTCAGCGACGCACGGGTTCCATCATTCAAAACTACGATGCGGGGATAATCGGAAAGCATATCCATATCTCTTTCCTCTGTTGAACATCCATTAACGTAACTTTTTTATTCAGGATATTAGGTTGGAGGGACAAAGGCAACTCCTCGGCCTAAAGAGATTTTTTCGACTGCGCTTGCAGTATCGTAAACCGCTGCATTACTTTACCTGAAAACGTCCCCGAACCCATCATACCGGGAAAATATATGCCGCCGCAGGAAATAAAATATTCAAAGCCTGAACCATAGTATAATTTAAATTAAAGGAACCGTGTATGGGAAACAAGATAAAAGTTAAGAGGCAAAAACCTGAATCGGTTGTCAAAAAAGCCATTCTCCTGCTGGAGAAGGAAAAAGGCGTCCCTTCACCAAAACCCTACAAGAACCCCCTGGAAGAATTAATATTCACCATACTTTCGCAGAACACCAACGACAAGAACCGCGACCGCGCCTACGCCTCCCTCCGCTCCCGCTTCCCCGCCTGGGAGCAGGTCATGAAAGCCCCGGTCCAGGAAATAACCCGGGCCATAAAAGTCGGCGGCCTTGCCAACCAGAAGAGCGCCCGCATAAAGAAGATATTGAAGCAGATCAACGATCGTTACGGCAAGCTCGACCTGGGGTTCCTGAAAGACCTCACCCTGGAAGAGGGGGTTGAGCTCCTCAGCTCATTCAACGGCGTGGGGCCAAAAACGGTGGCCTGTGTGCTGCTCTTTTCCTGCAACAAACCGATCTTCCCCGTGGATACACACATTTTCCGGATAGCGACCCGCCTGGGGCTGCTGCCTGAGAAATGCAGCGACGCCAAAGCCCACGAGATAATGAACTCCCTTGTACCCCCCCAAAAGGTCTACTCCTTCCACATCAACGTCATAAAACATGGCCGGGAAGTGTGTAAACCCGCCAGGCCCAGGTGCGGTGAGTGCGTGCTGAGGGATATTTGCCCTTCCAGAGACCGGTTTCCGTCGCCAGAAGCAGACTGACCGAAAATCCTCAGATCTGCCAGGGCATCGACGCCTGATATAAACTATCTTAAGTTTCCATGAAAAAATGCCGTAACTATTTAATATAGAATGGGTTTAAATATATCAAGGGTTATATAGACCAGGACTCGTTTCCACGGGTTTATACAGTCCTGGATTTCTGCGAAGAAGGGAAAAGGAATGAAAAAGATAGCTCTAATATTCGTCCTATTACTCTTTTTAACTCCAGTTGTGTGTCTCGGGGATTCAATCAGCGCCATAGGGCCGGCCGTCAAGCTGCGCGCCGCACCGGGCGCGGAATCCAAGGCGGTAGCCTTTGCGGGTGGCGGCAAGACGTTTAATGTGGTACAGACTAAAGGCAGCGGATGGTTCGCCGTTCGCCTGCCCAACAAACAGTTGGGCTGGGTAGAGCTGAGCCCTGAAGTTAAGCTGAAGAGGGCGCCTATTGTAACCAAACCACCAGCTAAGAAAACCCCGGCAGCCAAAAAGACACCTGTTGTAAAAAAGCCGAAGAAAAAGGTTGAGAAAAAACCACAGGTAGTCGCTGCCCGGGAGGTGAAAACCAAGGGAAAACCGCCGCCGGCGCCTCCGAAAACCGTGCAGCCGAAAGAAACGCCGGTAGAAAAAAAGGAAAAAGGGGGCTTTCCCAAGTTCATCCCCACGACGGAAATGGACAAACCCCTCATGCTCCTGGCCAAAGCCCCCATGTTTTTGGCGGGTATCGGTATTCTGTTCGGCCTGATCTGCCTGGTCGTTGCCAAGGTTAAGAGCAAAAGCCTGTTAAACTGGTTCACCCTGGGATTATATCTCACCATAATCCCCGTAATCATCCTGCTGGTAAAAAAGAAAGGAGAGGGAACCGGGCCGACAGTTTTGAAGATTCTTTCCATAATATTTTTAGTAATCTGGTTAGGCTTGATGGGCGGCTTCTACATGTTCACCCAGAGCTTGATGCAGGATAAGGATACCATCCAGCAAAAGGTAAATCTTTACACCAAGCAGATTCATAAGAAGAGCTACAAGGGGGCCCACCTCCTCCTGTCCCCTGAAGGCCAACGACTATTACCCTTAAAAAGGTTCGTAAAACAGAACGAAACGGCCTACAACGCCCTGGGCAGCTTGAAACACTATCAGCTAAAAGATTTTACTTTTGCAATTACTTACGAAGCCGTCAACGTCTCTTTGCCCCTTTTGAAAGGCCCCCGGATTGAGGAAATCCCCATAAGCTTAGATGATAAACCGACTACCATCGTCTACATGGGAGTCTTTGAGAAAGGGCGTGGGCAGATAACCTTCACCCTGGAAAAAGAAGGCGCGTTGATGGAAAAGCTCAAGCCCGGCCAGTGGGGTATCAAGTCAGTGCAGATAGATTCGCCCAAAATCCTGGAATACAAGAGACAAATGAAAAAGGAGGAGATGCAGAAGAAGGAGGCGCAGAAGAAGACATCGTGAAAGCGCCTCCGCCGCAGGAGCGATAAATCCACCGCCTTCAGCGCAGCCCCTGCCGGCCGGTGGGTCGCTGCATCCCGCGTAACGCGGGATCGGGATGCCGTTTATATTCAACCGGTTTTCCCGCCTAACCCAG
The DNA here is from genome assembly GCA_030620925.1 of Nitrospinota bacterium. Classification (GTDB taxonomy): domain Bacteria; phylum JAUXIQ01; class JAUXIQ01; order JAUXIQ01; family JAUXIQ01; genus JAUXIQ01. Next base: position 60 of record JAUXIQ010000168.1, on the reverse strand, counting down.
CTCTACAGACAATTCATGTCCCGCGGCGCGGGATGCTCCATGGATAAGTCCCCAACCGAT
>JAUXIQ010000408.1 GCA_030620925.1 Nitrospinota bacterium | reverse complement strand
GAGAGGATCCGGCTCGTCCCGGCCAACCCAGAGATGGAAGAGATAGTGGTCGATGAGCACGACCTGCAGATACAGGGAGTAGTTATCGGTATTTTCCGTAAATTCAAGTAGCGGCGGGAGTTGAAAGGTCATGGTCGACAGGGTCGAGGTGGTGGGCCTGGGAAGCTGCGTGGTGGACTATTTCGCCCTGACTCCCCGCATTATCGGGGCCGAGGAAAAGGTAATAGTCAGGGAGATGGAGGTTCATCCGGGCGGCGTGACGGCCAATAACCTTGTGCAGGCCGCCCGCATGGGCCTCAAGACCGGTTGGTTCGGCTACACGGGAGACGATGAAAACGGGCAGCTCCTGCTTCGCAGCTTCCGCGAAGAGGGGATGGATACCAGCCGGGTAATGGTGAAAAAAGGGGAGCGGGGCTCCTTCGCCTGGATACCCGTGGACGACCGGGGGCAGCGCTCCATCTATATGTTCCCCAACGTTACCGCCGTCATTAGCCCTGAGGATATCGAGCGGGATTTTGCGGATTATATCCGAGGGGCGGACCATTTCCACACCGAAGCGTCTCAGCTTCCACTCCCTCCGGTAATCACCGCCGCCAATATAGCCATAGACGGGGGGACCAGGGTCTTTTTCGACCTGGATATAGACCCCGACTACCTTATCCAGGAGGCCCTGCTGGGCAGCGAAGCTGAGCTAATGGCCGTTCTCTCCCTTTCGGACGTGCTGAAGCCATGCAAGAGCGCCGCCAGGCAGTTGACCGGCCTCAGCGACCCCGAAGCCATGGCCCGAAAACTGCTTGATTACGGGCCCGGCATAGTCGCCCTCACCGCCGGGGAGGAGGGGTGCTGCATAGCCACCCCGGAGGAGGTGGTGCACAGTCCGGCTTTCAGCGTGGACGTGGTGGATACCACGGGCGCGGGAGACGCCTTTATGGGCGGCCTGTCTTTCGCTGTCAAACAGGGGTGGGAGCTGGAGCGTGTGGCCGCCTTCGCCAACGCCTGCGCGGCCTATTGCTGCACCAGAGTCGGCGCCCGGGCCATGGGTGGGAGAGAAGAGGTTGATAAAATACTGGCCGGACAGTAAATAGAGTAGTAGAATAATCGTTTGGAACTGTGTTTGCCCGCATGGGCGTGAAGAAATGCTGCGGAACGAAGCATCTCTTCTAAAGGGATGAGAGAAAATGCAGTTGAGCGTTTCTCAGTATCAGGAGGGCAGGGATATGGAGCAAGCCAGAAAGACCAGAACGAAAAAAAGAAGCGAAGAAAGCGAAGAGAGGGAGCGGTTCGGCGGCATTCTGGACGCCTACGATGATATGAGAGAATCTTTCAGATCCATCTTCCCGCCGGAGTTTGTTGAGCATATCAGCAACGCCGGCAGGGAAAACCTTCTCGCCGTCCGGTCCCTCATAGACAGCGCTCTGGAGAAGCTCGATAAGGAAATCAAGCGCACCGAGCACCGCAAGTCTTCATCATAGGCATCCGCTCAACGGAAGGGCATAGTGCCCTGGCCGTGTGGCTCAAGAGGCTTTCCTGAGCTTGCGCTTTATTTTTTTAATCTGTTTCCTTGTCTCTTTGAGCTTGTCCGACTCTTTTTTCTCAAGGGCTTCCAGCCGCACTGTTTTAAGCTCTTTTAATGTGGCTTTAAGTGCCAGCTTCTCCGGCGACGGGAGCTTAATCGCTTCGGCCTCCGGTTTGGGGGCTTCAGCAGGCGCTTCATCTTTTTTGGCTTCTTCCTTAGGCGCCTCGGCTTCTTCTTCAGGAGCTTCGGCGACCTCCTTTGGTGTTTCAGCCTTTTCTTCGGATGCCTCGGCTACTATTTCGGGCGCCTCAACCTTTACTTCGGGCGCTTCGACCTCCGGTTTGGGGGCTTCAGCAGGCGCTTCATCTTCTTTGGCTTCTTCCTTAGGCGCCTCGGCTTCTTCTTCAGGAGCTTCGGCGACCTCCTTTGGTGTTTCAGCCTCTTCTTCGGATGCCTCGGCTACTATTTCGGACGCTTCGGCTGCCACCGCCGGTGCTTCGACCTCCGGTTTGGGGGCTTCAGCAGGCGCTTCATCTTCTTCGGCTTCTACCTTCGGCGCTTCAGCTTTTTCCTTGGGAGCTTTGGCCTTTTTCTTTGGTTTCTCGGCCTCTTCCTCAGGCGTATCGGTTTTTTTCTTGGCCCTGGCTTTTCCCTTCGGCGCTTCAGCCTCTACTTCGGGTGTTTCGGCTTCTTTGGGAGTTTTTGCTTTGGACGATTTAGCTTTCCCCTCGGGTATTTTTGCTTTTTCCTCGGACGCCTTGGCTTCCTGGGCCTCTTCCTCGCTCTCCTGAGGGTTTTCCTCTTTAGCTTCTTCCTCCATTTCCTGCTCCGTGGTTAGAGTTATGGACATCTATATCTTATATCATAGGGTTCTGGGAATCGCGCAAAAGGTCTTTAACAAGCAGATTAGACCGCAAATCCGGGTAATTCTTTATGAGAAGTTAGCTAATATAACACACATCATCCTGAGAATGTGAGAAAAATCGGGCCGTTTCCCCGGCGGCACTCCTTCATAAGAAGCGGACGGTAAATTAAAATGACTTCCCGGCCCTGTTTTCCTTGCAAACTTATCGGGGATTATTATAAAATTCGCTTCTGAGCGGGAGGCCATCGGACAACTGTTTAACCACAACTTTAGTTAGCTGTACGGTTTATTCCCCTGAAGAAGAAGTGACCTGCAATGCAAACTTACGCCCATTATTTCTGGACTTACGTTATCTTCAGGAAAAAACGCTGGGGCCACGAGGTAGCCGG
>JAUXIQ010000115.1 GCA_030620925.1 Nitrospinota bacterium | reverse complement strand
GCGCCGAACATCCCCGTCTATCTCGTCTTCTACCGTTAGCTGGTCAAGCATCATCTTGAAAACATGGATCCGAGTATCATTGGCTTCTTGCAAGAGGCCTACTCTATCGTCTTTATTAAAATCTTCCACGATCAGTTTTGCAATATGGTTTACTTTTTCCCTGTTCAATCTCATACTACACCTTCCTCTCCGGCAAAGCGCAAAAGGGGAGTGATTAATTTTTGTTACAGGATAAGGCCGCGTTCCCTGACCAGACGGTTTTTCACCATTCTGAACATCTCGCTGTAGTTGGCATGGCTCTTGTCCAGCTGTTCTGAGTGCTTGCTCAGGATTTCCCGAACTTCGTCGTTGAGGCGATCCTCCACCAGAAGGTCCTCGGTAATGACTCGCTGGATCTTTTCGATCAGCTCCTCCTGAGAGTAGTCGGTTTCGATAAGACCCGTCTCCACCACCTGCTCAGCCAGTGCCTCGGCGATAAAGTGTATTATCTCGCTTCTCAGCTTCATCCTCTCCCCTTATATCCAAATGTAAATATCAGACCAGTTTCCAGGAATCTATTATAGTTATGGGTTCCCAGCATTGTCAATATTTGCATGGATAACATTATGCAAAGGCAAATACACCATATTTATCAATACAGACGTATGAATATCTATCCAGGATTACAAACAACAGGCATTGAAACATCATTGAAATAGGGAAAGAACGTGAGAAAAGAGAAGAATTAACTGGAGCGGGCGACGGGACTCGAACCCGCGACACCAAGCTTGGGAAGCTTGTACTCTACCAACTGAGCTACGCCCGCTCTCGATTGCAAATATAGTTTAAATCCCGCCCAGATAGGGTGTCAATACTTTTTTCAGGAACTATTCGGGGATAACTTTCTTGAAGCCCTCTTGAAGCGGGGTCAGACACCAACAGGCGACTCGCGCCTCAGGTTCCATGCCTCAGTACTGTACTTGGTTTCCCTGAATTTTTCCACCAGCTCTTCTTCGAAGGGCGAGAGGGGAGATGTTTCCATGGCGTCTCCGAACCTCTCCTGAAAACCCGCTCGCATGGCTTCAGCCACTTGAGCGAAATCGACTTTATCCGGGACCCATTCGTTTATGCAGGTCATGCGCCCGGCGAGAAAATCCCGCATACGCCTCCGATGCTCCGGCCTCTTGAATTTCTGCACCGACACTAATTTATCCAGGTCCAGGCCGATGAGGATTGAGCCGTGCTGAATCACGCCGTCCAGGTAGCGTTTCTGAGCACTCCCCACGAGCTTCTTGCCGCCCACCACCACCTCGTGAGAAGAAGGCACGGAAAAACAGGCCGCGGAACGGGGTTCCTCCCTTCGCTTCTCTCCCTTCCTGTGGGGGATCATCCGGGCTTCCACCCCCAGTTTTTTAAGTCCCACTACCAGGGCTTGGCTGATGACCATGTATGTGCCCAGGATATCGCCGGGGAAAATTTGCTGGCCCTGGCGGGCGATGACGCTGTAAGTTAGTTCGTCATCGTGGAGCACCATCTTGCCCCCTGTGGGCCGGCGCACGATACCCAGGCCCAGTCGTTCGCAGGCCTCGACATCGATTTCTTTTTCGAGTTTCTGGAAGTATCCCAGGGATACCGTGGCCGGGCGCCAGCCGTAAAAGCGCACCGTCGGTGGTGCGAGGCCCTTGAGGCAGGCGGCCAGCAAGGCTTCGTCCACGGCCATGTTGGTGTAACCGTCTCTGTGGCCGGTATCAATGAAACGCCACTTAGGTCCGCTCATCCTGAGGGTCTCCAACGCAGGTTGGGCTTGCGCGCCGCCCGAGCCTCATCCAGTCTGGAAACCAGGGTCTTGTGCGGTGCGCTCTTCACAATCTCCGGGTCATTCTCCGCTTCATCGGCTATGCGCAGCATGGCCTCAATGAAAAGGTCGAGGTCCTCCCTGGTCTCCGTCTCGGTGGGTTCTATCATCATGGCGCCTTTCACGATGATTGGGAAATATATGGTGGGAGGATGGTAGCCGTAATCCATGAGTCTCTTGGCGATGTCCAGGGTCTGCACGCCATGCTTGTTCTGGAGTTTATCGGTGAGCACGAACTCGTGCATACAGTATTTATCATAGGGTTTGTGATACCTTCCCTGAAGCCTTGTCATGATGTAGTTGGCGTTTATGAGAGCGGCTTCGCTGGCTTCTTTTAATCCCTCAGGGCCCATGGAGCGGATATACGCGTATGCCTTGATCATCACCCCTATGTTCCCGTAGAACGACCTGACTTTGCCGATGCTTTGCGGCAGGTCGTAACTCAGCGTATAATCCTCGCCTTCCTTTATTACCACGGGAACGGGAAGGAAGGGAGACAGCTCCTCCTTGATGCCCACAGGGCCCGCACCCGGGCCCCCTCCGCCGTGAGGGGTGGAGAAGGTCTTGTGGAGGTTGAACTGGATGACGTCGAAACCCATATCTCCAGGCCTGGCGATGCCCATCAAGGCGTTCAGGTTGGCCCCGTCGCAGTAGAGCAGACCGCCCTTTTCATGGACTATCCGGGCTATATCCAAAATACGCTCCTCGAAGAGTCCCAGGGTATTGGGGTTGGTGAGCATCATGGCGGCAACGTTTTCGTCCATTATTTCGGCCACTTTCTCGGGTTCCACGCAGCCGTTATGGCCGGAAGTAACCTCCACAGCCTGATAGCCGCAGAGTGAGCTGCTGGCGGGGTTGGTCCCGTGCGATGAATCGGGGAGGATGACCTTACCCCGGTTTTCGCCCCTGGCCCGGTGGTAAGCCTGGATGAGCATGAGACCGGTGAGCTCGCCGTGAGCGCCGGCTGCGGGCTGCAGCGAGGCCCTGTCCATGCCGCTGATCTCGCAAAGATCGCTCTCCAACTCGTGCATGAGCTGGAGGAGCCCCTGGCTCAGGTGTTGCGGTTGGTAGGGGTGCGCTTTACTGAATCCTGAGATGGATGCCGCTTCCTCATTGAGCTTGGGATTATATTTCATGGTGCAGGAGCCTAAAGGATAGAAGCCGTAATCCACTCCGAAGTTCCACTGCGAAATCCGGGTGAAGTGGCGCACCACCTCCACCTCACTCACCTCGGGGAAACCTTCTATATCCTTCCTCAGCAGCGCCTCCGGCAGCAGCTTGGCCAGGGGTTGCTGAGGGACGTCGCATTCGGGCAGCGAGAAGGCCTGGCGCGCGGGAGCTCCCCTTTCAAATATCAGCGGTTCACGGAGTTTAAGGTCCGATACCCCTATTTCTGCTGAATCAGACATAACTTAATACCAATATACAACTTAATCGCCCCAAAATACCCCTTTTAACCTTGTGGTAGCAACTCCTTCCGTGAGCGACAGCGACCCTCCTGTAGGAGCGACTTCCAGGCGCGATGGCTATTGTTAAGCATTTCGCGGACAGCTTAAATCTCTCACGGAGCGGAATCGCGGCCAACGATTTTTTCGAGGCCGTACATTTATCATAAAGAGTTATAAGTTCTCCAGTACGCCGGCAAATTTATCTATGTCTTCGAGGGTGACTTTTTCGGTCACACAGATGAGAGCGGCGCGCTCTAGCTCAGGATAGTAGCCGGAAAGATCGAGGCCGCCGATGATTTTTTCTTCGATCAGTTTATGGTTCACCTCGTCAACGCTTGCAGGCAGTTGGAGGACGAATTCGTTAAAAGTGGGGGCGTTGAAGGGCAGGGCGCATCCCGGTATTCGGGAAAAAGTGTCTCTGGCGTAGGCGGCTTTATGGAGATTGAGCAGGGCCAGCTCCCTGAACCCTTTTCTGCCCAGGGTGGACATGAAGATGGCCGCGTTCAACGCGCATAACGCTTCATTGGTGCAGATGTTGGAGGTGGCTTTGCCCCGGCGAATATGCTGTTCCCGCGTGGCCAGAGTGAGCACGTAACCCGGCCTTCCCGCGGTGTCCACTGTTTGACCCACTAACCTGCCCGGCATATCACGTTGGTACTTTTCCCTGGTAGCAAAAAAGCCCAGGTAGGGGCCGCCGTAATTCAGGTCGTTCCCCAAAGCCTGCCCCTCACCCATCACGATATCCGCATCGCAATCCCCCGGGGGCGACAAAATGCCCAGGGATATCGGTTCCGCTACTACTGCTATCAACAGCGCCCCTGCATTGTGCGCAATAGATGCCAGCTTTTTTATATCCTCTACCACTCCCAGAAAGCTGGGCGATTGCACTACCACCGCCGCCGTTTTATCGTTAAGCATTCGCTCTATCTGTTCACTATCCGTAACGCCTTCGGAGGTAATTCCCGCTTCTTCTATACTCATTCCGATGTGAGATATATAAGTATGCAGTGTTTGGCGGTATTCAGGGTGCACTGCTCGGGAAACTGCTATCATCTCCCGGTCGGTGATGCGACCGGCCATTATGGCAGCTTCTGCCAGGGCAGACGCCCCATCATACATGGAAGCGTTGGCCACTTCCATTCCGGTGAGCTGGCAGATGAGAGTCTGATATTCGTATGTTGCCTGAAGAGTGCCCTGGCTAAGCTCAGGCTGATAAGGGGTATAGGGGGTGTAGAATTCAGCGCGTGAAGACAGGTGTTTCACCACGCTGGGAATAATATGATTGTATGCGCCCCCGCCCAGGAAGTATGTATATTCCTCAGTGTTGGCGTTCATACGGCTGAGGCGGACCATGTGCCCCAGCAGCTCATGCTCCGATAGAGCCTCGGGCAGGGCTAACTCTCTTTTGAGCCTCACGCCCTGCGGCACCTGCCCCAAAATCCTCTCCACGGATTCCGCACCTATAATTTCCAGCATTTTTTCACGGTCAGAATCCGTGAGCGGTACGTATCTCAAAGTGTGTCCCCTCTTTGAAGACAAGCGGGGCGTCTTAATCTCCCTGTTTCTCTTCCTCGATGTAGTTCTGGTACTCAGAAGAGTTGAGGAGATCGTCGAGTTGGTTAGGGTCGGACATTTCCACGATCATTATCCAGCCATCGCCGTAGGGATCGTTATTGATAAATTCCGGCTCGTCTTCAAGGGCAGAATTTACCTCGACAATCTGGCCGCTCACAGACGAAAACAGATCGGAGACGGTCTTTACCGATTCGATGGTCCCGAATGTCTCCATGGCCTCTACATTAGTCCCCGCCGCGGGCAGGTCGATAAAAACTATCTCACCTAACTCATCCTGGGCAAAGTCGGTAATACCGATGATCGCCCGATTGCTCTCTACCCTCGTCCACTCATGCTCTTTGGAATATTTCAGATTCTCCGGAAATTCCATGGTCTCTCCTCTCCCATTGATTCTGGTAGTCAAAAGCCTTCATCTCACGTTAATGCCTTTAAGACAAATTGCCCCCCTTCATTTACTATCTAAAGAGAATTTGTTCAAGACTAATTTTTATGGATCGGCTCATCCGTCGGCAGCAACTCCTTCCGATAGATATATTTATCCGGTCGGGATGAAGCTCCAGTATTTGTAAGAAAGTTTTCAAAATGTCTGTCCACCTTTATTTGAAACCCTATCCGCCCGATGAAGAGGGTTTGTAAAACGGCCTTTTTACCACCCGGGCGGAACACAGACGCCCCCTGATATCAACCTCAAGCACGGTGCCTTCTTTTGCCATTTCGGAAGATACATAGCCCATGGCGATCGACACTTTCAATGAGGGGGACATAGTTCCGCTGGTGATATATCCCACGTCTTTCTCATCGCTGAAAATTCTATGACCGTGGCGGGCTATTCCTCTATCAATCATCTCCAAACCCACCAGCCTCCTCACTGTGCCTTGTTCTTTCAGGGAGAGCAGCGCGTCTCTTCCCATGAAATGGCCTTTATCCATTTTCACCACCCAACCCAGGCCGGCTTCTAACGGGTCGGTGTCCTGGCTGAGCTCATTGCCGTAGAGAGGATAACCCATTTCCAGCCGCAGGGTGTCCCTGGCTCCCAGGCCCACAGGTTTTATACTATACTCGCTTCCTGCCGCCAGCAACTCCTTCCAGAGCGCAGAGCATTTATCTGAAGGGAGAAATATCTCGAACCCGTCCTCTCCGGTGTAACCGGTTCTAGATATCATCGCCTCGGCGCCGTTCATCTCTTCTAGAATAAAACCGAACCTTTTCAAACCATCCATATCGCCTTTAACTGAAGGTTGAAGAGCGGCTTTAGAATGGGGCCCTTGCAGGGCAAGAAGTGCATAGTCTGCAGTCTTATCGGTGATCTGGACTTTACCTTTACTGTTTTTGACCATCCACAGGTAATCTTTTTCTGTGTTGACGGCGTTCACGCATAACATATAGCGCTCTCGGTTTATTCGATAGACCAGCAGGTCATCCACGGTTCCGCCGTCTTCATAGCACATTACCGTATATTGGGCGTCACCGTCTCCGATAGCGTTCAGATCATTGGTGATAATGTATTGCAGAAAATCTTCCGCCCCGTCACCGATCACTTCTATTTCGCCCATGTGGTTTAAATCGAAGAGCCCGGCGGAGCTTCTCACGGCGATATGTTCCTCTATTATGCCGCTGAATTGCACCGGCATCTCCCAGCCGGCGAAAGGGATGAACCTCGCTCCCGCCTCTTTATGGACGCCGTACATAGGGCTCCTCTTAAAACTTTTTCCTCTGCGTTCTCCGTCTGTCTCGGG
>JAUXIQ010000015.1 GCA_030620925.1 Nitrospinota bacterium | reverse complement strand
GCCTCCGTATCCAGCCCCAATATTTTGGCGTTTTTCCTGTTGGTGAGGGGGTCGAAGTGGGCGGCTTCCAGGAGTATGTCCTTTGATTTTTCTGTGACCTCTGTATCCTGTCCGCCCATGATGCCGGCAAGGGCGACGCTTCTCCCGGCGTCTGCTATCACCAGCATGGTGTCGTCGAGGGTGCGCGCTTTGCCGTCCAGGGTGACCAGCAGTTCCCCCTTCTCCGCCCGCCTGACTATGATGCGGTTTTCTTTCAGCAGGTGATAGTCGAAGGCGTGAAGCGGCTGGCCCAGCTCCAGCATGACGTAGTTGGTGATATCCACGATATTGTTGAGGGGTCGCATACCGGCGGCCTTGAGGCGGAGCTGCATCCAGAGGGGTGAAGACTTGATCTTGATTCCTGCGATAATGCGGGCTGTATATCGGGGGCACAGCTCGGGTTCCAGTATCTCCACCGACGTCCATCTATCCGCGGGTTCCCCCTCTTCTTTTAGCTCAAACTCCGGATACTTGAACGGGGCTCCCGTGATGGCGGCGACTTCGCGGGCCACGCCGGCGACGCTTAAGCAATCGCCGCGGTTGGGGGTTATGTTCAGATCGAGCACGGTGTCATGGATGCCCAGGGCTTCGGCCAGCTCTGCGCCGGGTTTGAGCTTTTTATCTAGCTGCAAAATGCCGTAGGTGTCGTCCATGAGGGTGAGCTCTTCGGCCGAGCAGAGCATACCCACGGAGGTTTCTCCCCTGATTTCCACCTTCTGCACCGTGGCTCCGTTGGGAAGAAGGGTCCCCGGCAGCGCCACCGGACTTGCATCACCGACGGCGATGTTGGGTGCACCGCAGACGATGGGGAGCTTCTCGCTTCCGATATCCACCGTGCATACCTGGAGGTGGTCGGCCTTTTCGTGGAGGCGCACTGAGAGAATGTTCCCCACGATGATGCCGCTGAACTCTTCGCTCGCTTCTTTCACGGCATCGACTTCTATGCCCGCCATGGTGAGGCTTTCGGTGAGCTCCTGGGGGGAGAGCCGGCAATCGACGAATTCTTTAAGCCAGTTGTATGTCAGCATCATGGCATGGTGGCTCCCCGGTCAGAACTGTTCGAGGAATCGGTGGTCGTTTTCGAAGAAGAGCCTGATATCATCTATGCCGTATTTAAGCATGGCGATCCTCTCCAGGCCCATCCCGAAAGCGAACCCCGTCCAGTTTTCCGGGTCGTATCCCACGAAACGGTACACTTCCGGGTCGACCATGCCCGACCCCAGTATCTCGAGCCAGCCGCTATGCCCGCAGACCCTGCATCCCATTCCATCGCACATAACGCAGCTTATATCCACTTCCGCGCTGGGTTCGGTGAAGGGGAAGAAGGAGGGTCTGAAGCGCAGCTTGGTGTCTTCGCCGAAATACTGATGGACGAACTCTTCCAGCACCCCTTTGAGGTCGGCCAGGGAGATATTTTTGTCTACCTTGAGGCCCTCTACCTGGTGGAACATGGGGCTGTGGGTTATATCAGCGTCGCAGCGGTATACCTTCCCCGGCGAGATGATGCTTATGGGCGGGGGATGGTTTTCCATGGCCCTTATCTGCACGGGGGAGGTGTGGGTTCTGAGGAGAACTTCCTCCGTTACGTAAAAAGTGTCCTGCATGTCCCGGGCGGGATGGTCTTTGGGGATGTTCAGGGCCTCGAAATTGTAGTAGTCCAGCTCGACTTCGGGCCCTTCGACCACGTCGAAACCGAGGCCCATGAATATCCGGGTGACTTCTTCCCAGGTCTGGGTTATGGGGTGCTTACGGCCCAGCGGCGGGCGTTTCCCCGGAAGGGTTACGTCTATCCAGCCTTTTTCGACAGACGATCCCTTTTCCAGCTCCATCTGGGACTTCTTCTCTTCCAGCGCCTTCTCCAGTTTTGAGACGACGCTGTTGAGCTCCTTGCCTGCGGCCGGCCGCTCTTCCGGGCTCAACTCCCGGAAGGACTTGCGAATGGATGTAAGCAGGCCTTTCTTGCCCAGGTATTTTACCCGTATATCGCTCAGGCGCTTCTCATCGGTCGCCCCCTGGAGGTCTTTCTCGAAGGACTTCCCGATTTTTGCGAGCGAAGTAGGCAATTTATCTCACCTCGGCGAAAACGGGATCAGGGCGCCGTTTCGCGTAAATAGTGTTCTCTAAGCCGTTTATGATACCTGTTCCCTGGCCAGTTCGGCCAGTTTGCCGAAAGCCTCGGGGTCGCTGATGGCGATTTCTGCGAGGGTTTTCCTGTCCAGGTCGATATCCGCGGTTTTGAGGCCATGAATGAATTTGTTGTACGAGATGCCATGCAGCCTGGCCGCCGCTCCTATGCGAATGATCCAGAGCCGACGGAATTGCCTTCTGCGCTGTTTACGGTCTCTGTAAGCGTAACTTGCGGCGCGGTCCACGGTTTCGCGCGCAGTCTTGAAGAGCTTGCTGCGTCCTCCTACGTATCCTTTGGCCCTACGGAGGACTTTTTTTCTCCGCCTCCTTGTGGCGGGGCTGTTCCTGACTCTGGGCATTTTAGTACTCCTGTCACCTTAGTTATTGTTGCAGCGCCGGAGAATAGTCTTTCAACGGTATTCAGGGATTGAGCAATCTTTTTACCGCCTTGGCATTCGTGGTGTCCACCAGGCCGCTCTTCCTGAGGTTGCGCTTGCGCTTGGTGGTTTTTTTGGTAAGGAGGTGGCCGCGATACGCCTTGTTTCTCTTGATCTTTCCAGAGGCGGTAACCTTGAATCTCTTTGCTGCTCCTCTATTGGTCTTAAGTTTAGGCAACTGAATTTCTCCCGGCGTATTGATCGTTATTAGACTGTGTCAGGTTAAACTAATAGATAGTAGGATAAATAACTATTATATCCGCCTGAATGTTATTAGACTATCTTATCCCAACTGATCCCGGCCCTCGAATTGATTAATTCCCGGGGGTTAATCGGTCTGGGCCGTATTGCCTCTAGGCGCTAGGACCATGATCATGTTGCGGCCTTCCCTTTTGGGCTCCTGCTCAACGATGCATACATCGCTCAGGTCTTCGGTGAGTCTGTCCAATATTTTCTGGCCCAGCTCTAGGTGGGAGAGCTCCCTCCCCCTGAACATTATGGTTATTTTCGTCTTATTCCCTTCCGACAAGAACCTGCGCACATGCTTGATCTTGAACTGGTAATCGTGCTCCTCGGTCTTGGGGCGCATCTTCATTTCTTTGACCAGGAACTGTTTCTGTTTCTTTTTAGCCTCCTGGCCGCGTTTGCTCTGCTGGTATTTGAATTTTCCGTAGTCCATTATGCGGCAGACGGGCGGTCTCTCGTTGGGGGCTACTTCCACCAGATCGAGACCTTCTTCCTCTGCCATGCTCATGGCCTGCTCCGTGGGTAAGACTCCTAACTGTGAGCCGTCCGAGCCTATGAGGCGCACTTCTTTGATTCGGATGACTTCGTTGACCCTGTGTTTTTTTTCAAAGACCATAAATCTCCTTTTACGTGTGAGAAACAGTCAAAGTGCGGAAAGCTCTTATGGGTGATATCGGCTGAGCTCTCCGTGGTCTACATTTTAGAATCTATTTCCTCTTTCAGCATGTTCACGATGCTTTCCATTTCCATGGGGCCCAGGTCTTTCCCTCCTCTCTTTCGGACGGATGCGGTGCCCTGCTGCACCTCCCTGTCCCCCACCACAAGCACGTAGGGTATCTTCTCTTCCTGCGCCTGACGGATCTTGAAGCCGAGGGTTTCGCTGCGGTCATCCTGCTCGACTCTTATATTGTTCTCTTGCAGCCGTGCGACCACTTGACCGCCGTATTCGGCATGCCGGTCCGTAATGGGTAAGACTCTTACCTGAACCGGGGCCAGCCAGAGGGGGAATGCGCCTGCATGATGCTCTATGAGGCCGCCCACGAACCGTTCCATGGAGCCCAGAACGGTACGGTGTACCATGACCACGTTATGGGGTTTGCCGTCTGTGTCTATGTAGTTGACATCGCAGCGGCGCGGAAGATTGAAATCGAACTGGATGGTGGGCCCCTGCCATCCCCGCCCCAGCGCATCTATCATCTTTATGTCGATCTTGGGGCCGTAAAAGACCGCTTCTCCTTCCTGCCTGGTATACTCCCACTCCTTCTCCTCGAGGGCCCGAGCGAGGACCCCCTCGGCCATCTCCCATTCGGCTTCGTCTCCGGCGTAGTTGTGGGGGTTTTCCGGATCGCGCACGCTCAAATCCACCTCGAACTGCTTATAGCCGAAGGTGTTGAGCATATACTGGGAGAGGTCCAATACTCCCAGTATTTCCCGGGGGAGCTGCTCGGGGGTGCAGAATATGTGCGCGTCGTCCTGGGTAAAACCCCGAACCCGGAGCATACCGTGCAGGGCGCCGTGCCGCTCGTATCTGTAGACCGTGCCCAGCTCTGCATATCTGATGGGAAGCTCCCGGTAACTGTGCAGCTTTTCCTGGTATATGAGGATATGGCCCGGGCAGTTCATGGGTTTGAGGACGTATTCGTCCTCATCTATGGGCATCACAAACATGTTCTCCCGGAAAAAATCGTAATGCCCCGAGGTCCTGAACATACTGTCCTTGGCTATGTGTGGAATGCAGACCAGCTCATAGCCGTGCTTCACATGCTCATCTTCCCAGAACCGCTCTATTATTTTACGGATAATAGTCCCTTTAGGCTGCCAGTATATGAGCCCCGGGCCGGCTTTTTCGCCCACTGTGTATATGGAGAGCTTTTTACCCAGCACGCGGTGGTCGCGCGCCTTGGCGTCTTCCAGCTTCTGCAGGAAGGATTCCAGCTGCTCGGTGGTGGGGAATGATGTGCCGTAAAGGCGCTGGAGCATCTTGTTACTCTCGTCTCCACGCCAGTAAGCTCCGGCGCTGTTGAGAATTTTATAAGCTTTGATTTTTCCCGAGGTCTGCAGATGGGGGCCCCTGCAGAGGTCTACGAAATCGCCCAACCGGTAAACGGTGACCTCTTCGTCTTCTATTTCACCCAGCATTTCCACCTTGTAGAGTTCGCCTTTTTCCTTAAACAGGTTGAGGGCGTCTCTTTTTTTAAGCGTCTCCCTCTCGAAGGGTATATCCTCCTTGATTATCTCGGCCATCCTCTTTTCGATTTGCTCGAAGTTTTCGCTGGAGAAGGTCTGGCTGGAATCGAAGTCGTAGTAATAGCCGTCTTCGATGGCCGGGCCTATTGCCAGCTTCACATCGGGAAAGAGCTGCTGCACGGCGTAGGCCATTATATGTGAGGTGCTGTGGCGGTATATCTCTTTTCCTTCCGAGTCATCAAAGGTGAGAAACTTGAGAGTGGCATCGGAGGTAATGGGATGGTTCAAATCTGCGGCATTTCCGTTTACCAGCACGCCCGTAACCTTTTTCTGTTCGGCCCTCTTCATCTCAGACAGCAGCTCCAAGGGTGTAACGCCCGTCGGTTTTTCGACGGTAGTGTTATCGGACAATATTTTAATTTTAATTCCGCCTAATTGGTGCATTGCAGCTTTCCGGTTACCTGAAAAAATAAAAAGGCATCATGCAGGTAAAAGAGTTTCATGATGCCTTTTAATATGATTATGACATTAAACTTTTTAACCTTGAGGCCCCTTCCTGCCGGATCTTTTTCCCGGGGCCGTAAACGCTTTAAAAATTTATGCGTTACAAACCTCTATCGGTGGTTGACTATAAGTCCGAGCCGTACGCTACGTTGAAATATATTTCTTTTTAATTAATTATGGTAGGCACGGGCGGTTTCGAACCGCCGACTTCTTGCGCGTCAAGCAAGCGCTCTCCCCCTGAGCTACGTGCCTCTAATTTTCTGTATAATGCTACTACCCGACTGCGTTAAGTGTCAAGTGAAAAGGATTCCTCAACTGGCCTGCCTGAACCGTTGAGATGCGCTGTTCAGCGCTTCGATATCTTCCTCGGATATCGCCCATTCTTTTATGTCTGTACTGGAAGGAATTTCGTACATGGCGTCCAGCATGAGGTTTTCCAGGATGGTCCGCAGCCCTCTTGCTCCAGTTCCAAGCGCGGTTGCTTTTGAGGCGATGGCCTGCAGGGCTTCGGAGGTGAACTTCAACACAACGTCGTCGAATTCGAAAATTTTCATATATTGTTTGGTCAGAGCGTTTTTGGGCTCTGTCAGTATCTCCACAAGCTCCTCCTGGGTTAAAGGATCGAGTAGGGCCGCCACGGGGAGCCTTCCTATAAATTCGGGTATGAGGCCGTATATTAGGAGGTCTTCCGGCTGGGTGTGCAAAAGCATTTCACCCTTGTTTTCACTCTCTTTACTCTTCAGTTTGGATTGGAAGCCCACTGCGTTTTTACCCAGGCGCTGTGCGACTATATTCTCAATCCCTACGAAGGCGCCTCCGCATATGAACAGTATGTTGGTGGTATCCACCTGGACGAACTCTTGATGGGGGTGCTTTCGTCCTCCCTGGGGTGGCACGCTGGCCACAGTGCCTTCCATGATCTTGAGCAGTGCCTGCTGCACGCCCTCGCCCGATACGTCTCTGGTAATGGAGGGGTTCTCGGATTTTTTACTGATCTTGTCTATCTCGTCTATGTAGATGATGCCGCGTTCGGCGCGTTCAACGTCGTAGTCCGCGGCCTGGAGTAACTTGAGGATGATATTTTCCACGTCTTCGCCCACGTAGCCGGCTTCGGTGTGAGTGGTGGCGTCCACGATGGCGAAGGGGACGTTTATTGTCCGGGCCATAGTCTGTGCGAGCAGGGTTTTACCGCATCCTGTAGGGCCGATGAGCATTATGTTGCTTTTCTGGAGCTCAACGTCATCCATGGCTGTATTGGCCTCGATCCTTTTGTAATGATTATGGACAGCGACGGAGAGGATTTTTTTGGCCTGCTCCTGCCCTATAACGTGGTCGTCCAGCTTGACTTTTATTTCTTTGGGTTTAAGCAGGTTCTTGAAGCTTTGCCCCCGTTCCTGGGCTCGTTCTTCTATGATGATACTATTGCACAGGCTGATACATTCATCGCATATGTATACGGTGGGGCCGGCGATGAGCTTCTTAACTTCGTTCTGGCTCTTGCCGCAGAATGAGCATCTGAGGTTTTCGCCCTGGTGGTCTTTCCTGCTCATTAGGAGCACCTCGCTATATGCTGATCTGGTTTCGCGGTTATTTTATTGGTCGCCTACGGCTTTTTCTCGTTGGCTGACGGCAATTCCCTGGAGGTTATTACCTCGTCTATTATACCGTATTCTTTGGCCAGTTCACCGGTCATGAAGAAATCCCGCTCGGTATCCTCGCGCACCTTTTCCAGGGGCTGTTTGGTATGTTGCATCAGGATTTCATCCAGGAGGTCCCTCATTCTCATTATTTCCTTGGCCTGTATGTTTATGTCCGTAGCCTGGCCCTGCACTCCGCCCAGGGGTTGATGAATAAGTATGCGGGCGTGGGGCAGGGCGAAGCGCTTCTTCTCTGCGCCTGCGGCCAGCAGGAGCGCGGCCATGCTGGCCGCCTGGCCTATGCAGATGGTCGAGATATCGGGCCGGATATACTGCATGGTGTCATATATGGCCAGACCCGCCGTCACCATTCCGCCGGGACAATTAATGTAAAGATAAATATCTTGATCGGGGTTATCCGCCTCCAGAAAAAGCATCTGAGCCATAACCAGGTTCGCTATCATATCGTCTACGGGCGCGCCCAGGAAGATTATTCTGTCTTTGAGGAGTCTGGAATAGATGTCGTATGCTCGCTCTCCTCTGGATGTCTGTTCAACCACCATCGGTACTAGGCTCATGAGTGTTACTCCTGTTCTTCTTCTATGTTTTGGCCTTGTGGAGCTTGGTCATCAATATTATCGGCAGTTATCACTTCAATCTTATATCCTTCCAACATGTTATTCAACGTCTTTTCTCTGAGTAGGCTCTCTTTGAGGTTTGCCAGACGCCCGTTCTCTTCCATCTGTTTCTTAAGGGTTTGAGTGTCCTGCTTGGCCCCCATTCCCACCTTCTTCAGCTCCTCATCCAATTCCTGGTCGCTGACCTCTATCCCTTTTATTTGAGCAATCTTTTCAAGTATGAGGTTGGCTTTCACATTACCGGCGGCGTCATCACGATTTTCCTGGCGCCATTTTTCCAGGTCTTCTCTGGTGAGGTTCTCGAGTCGCAGGCCCTGTCTCTGCAACTGACTCTGCAACAGGAACAATCTGAGGTTAAGTTCTTCATCCACCAGGCTGGGAGGAGCTTCAACGGGGTTTTCTTCCACAAGTTTGGATATGAGATCCTTTTTAAGGCGGTTGGTCGCCTGCTGCTCTTCGTATTCTTCTAACTTATCCCTGATATCGGTCTTCAGGTCCTCCAGGGTTTCATAGTCCCCCAGTTGGCGCGCCAGGTCGTCGTCTAAGGGAGGAAGCACTTTGATCTTTACTTCGTTAATGTTAACCTTGAAAATAGCGTCCTTACCCGCCAATTCCGGGCGGGTGTTTTCTTGAGGAAATCTGATTACGATTTCCTTTTCGTCCCCTTTGCTCACTCCCAATAGTTGTCTTTCGAAGTTTTCGTCCAGGCTGCCATCTCCCACCGCCAGTGTCAGGTTCTCTCTTTTCTCCTCGGGCGTTGTTTTTCCTTCGATGAAAAGCTGATAGTCTATGGTGGCGTAATCGCCTTTTTCTATCCGGCCATCAGGTTTTTCGCTCAGTTCGGCCAGCTTTTCTCTCAATCCATCTATTTCTTTGTCTACGTTTTCCTGACTGATATTCTGCACGGTTTTTTGGAATTCAAAGCCCTCGTGAGAGACTTCATCTATCTCGGGTTTGACTTCTACCGTCAGCATGAGCTTTACCAGCTTTTCTTTTTCAACCTTGAAATCCTCCAATCTTGGCTGACCGACTGCGTTGAGGTTTTTTTCAACGACGGCTTCTTTAAACGATTCGGGCACCAGTTTTTGGAGGACCTCTGTTTCCACCTGGTCTTTGTAATACCTCTCCAAAACTTTTAAGGGAGCCTTGCCCTTCCGAAAACCCTGGACGCGCACCTTCCTGTTCAGGGCGCGGTATGCTTTCTCCAGTTCTTTCTGGTACTGGGAGAAAGGCAGCTCCAGCTCCAGCTTTTTAGTGCAAGTGTCGACTTCTATCACATCTATTTTTAAATCTAACATGTCGTGTCTGTCCAGAGGTTTAATTGTGCGAGAGGGGGGACTCGAACCCCCACGGTTGCCCACTGGATCCTAAATCCAGCGCGTATACCAGTTCCGCCACTCTCGCGCCATGAATTAAATGCGCTTATAGAGCATAAATAAATGGTGAGCCGACAGGGAATGCAGCTCCCATCTTCCGGACCGGGGGCATCCCGGGCTCACCGGCAAAGACCTTAGAGATCAACATTTTACAAGTCATATCAACAGCTTAAAGAATTATAACAGTTTGATGGAGTTTAATCAAGTTCCCTCTTTTTATCCGTGTAACCGGAATTCAGATCGGGGCAAACATTAATAAAGGCAAATTGAAATTGAGGTATGAATATATCATCGGGGAAGGGAAAAGACAATATATAAGCTTCGGTCGACCTCCCCCCCTTAAAAGGTTCAAGGCGCACGTGAGCCGGATGAAACGGATATGAGGCAATGTTTAGCGGCCTCAGCCGTTAGATTAAATGATTTTAGATGCTGCACCAGATTACAGTGGTTTTACCGGGCGAAGGGAAGGGGCGGTGCGGCAGTTGGTTCTTGTAAAGCGGTTATTGTAATGATAAATTCTTATCTGCTCGCCTGAACCCTTTTATATATTTTATGCGAAAATCTGCATGGGGCCATCCTGATGGAAAAGGGAAGGTATCGTCTGGGGGTGGACATAGGTGGCACGTTCACCGACGTTATTCTCATGGACGAAGCCACCGGCAAGAGAACTATCGGGAAAATCCTCACCTCTTCACTGGACCCGTCGATGGCCGCCGTGGATGGCGTGCGGGAGCAGCTGGCCGAAACCGGTGTGGACCCGGAGGAAGTGCTCAACATAATTCACGGCACCACGCTGGTCACCAACCTCATCATAGAACGCAAGGGAGCCAGGGCCGGGCTTATCACTACCGCCGGGTTCCGCGACGTGCTGGAGATACGGCGCGAGAGCCGCTACGATATGTACAACCTGTTCCTGGAAATGCCGGAACCGCTGGTCCCCCGCCGGTTGAGGATGGAGGTGACCGAGCGGATGGACGAAAAGGGCGCCGTCCTCACCCCTCTGAACGAAGAAGAGGTGGTGCAGGCGGTGGAAAAACTCCTCGGTGAAGGGGTGGAGGCCGTGGCGGTCTGCTTCCTGCACAGTTTCATGAATGGGTCTAACGAACAACGGGCGGCGGAGATAATAGAGCGACTGGCCCCCGACCTCTCAGTATCCATCTCGTCTGAGGTAGTGCCGGAGATACGGGAGTTTGAGCGCACTTCCACCACCGTTGCCAATGCCTACGCACAACCCACCATGACCCACTATCTGTCCGGGTTCGGAAACCGTCTGAAGGAGCTGGGCTTCGGAGGAGACCTGCTGGTGATGCTGTCCAACGGCGGTATCACCACCTGCGAGACCGCACAGCGATTTCCGGTCAGGGCTCTGGAGTCGGGTCCTGCGGCGGGGGCCATCGCCGCTGCTTATTACGGTAAGCTGAGGGGGGAGAAGCGTCTGCTCTCCTTCGATATGGGGGGGACCACGGCCAAAGCCTGCTTCATTGAAGATGGAAAACCGCTCACTACCACCAACTTCGAAGTGGGCCGCGCTTTCCGATTCAAGAAGGGCAGTGGTCTGCCGATTAATCTGCCCGTGGTGGAGATGATCGAAATCGGAGCGGGCGGCGGGAGCATCGCCCGGGCGGACAAGCTGGGCCTGCTCAAAGTGGGGCCCGACAGTGCGGGAGCGAACCCCGGACCGGCCTGCTACGGTATGGGCGGTGAATTGCCCACGGTAACCGATGCAGACCTGGTCCTGGGATACCTGGACCCCGCCTATTTTCTGGGGGGCAAAATGGACCTGGACGTCGAGTGCGCCCGCAGGTCGATCGAGGCTCACATCGCTGTTCCCCTGGGCATGGAGCTGGAGGAGGCGGCCCTGGGCATCCACCAGGTGGTCAACGAGAACATGGCCAACGCGACCCGGGTGCACGCCATGAGCCAGGGGCGCGATCCTGCTTCGCATACCCTCATCGCCTTTGGTGGGGCGGGGCCGGTGCATGCCTACGATGTGGCCCGGAGGCTGGGTGTGGGAACCATTGTCTACCCGCCGGGGGCGGGAGTTACCTCCGCCCTGGGTCTCCTGGCGGCCCCTTTCGCCTACGATCTGGTGAGATCGCACGTGACACCTTTGGATGATATAGACCTCTCAGGGGTCAACGCCCTGTTCGAAGAGATGGAGCTGGAAGGTGCGGAATTTCTTCGGAGTGCCGGCATCAGCGATGAGGAGATGCACTTTCAACGCTCGGCGAACATGCGCTACGTGGGGCAGCGTCACGAGATAGAGGTGCCCATCCCGGGCGGTAAACTGGAAAAACGAAGCGTGGGCGATATGAAGCGGGGGTTCGACGAACAGTACGTGAAGCTCTATGCAAGGGTGAACCCCGACGCCGGGATAGAGGCCCTCAACTGGCGTGTGGTGGTCTCAGGGCCTGAGTATGAAGTCGAGACGGAGGCCTCGTCTATGCGGAGTGTCTCTCAGCCCGCGGCCGAAAACGCTTTCAAGGGAAAGCGCAAAGCCTATTTCCAGCGCCTTGGCGGCTACACCGACTGCCCTGTTTACGACCGGTACCGTATGTCGGCCGGACATCAAGCTTCAGGGCCGGCCATCATAGAGGAGAGGGAGTCCACGCTGGTGCTGGGGCCCGGGTGCGCGGCGGTGATGGATGACCATCTTAATCTTGTGGTGCAGTTGGAGAAATCTTGAGCCATGGCAAAAATCGATGCAGTAACGCTGGAAATTCTCTGGAACAGGCTGATATCACTGATGGAGGAAATGGCGATTACGCTGACCAGGGCTTCCTTCTCTACCATTGTGAGCGAAATGCAGGACCTCTCCTGCGGCGTATTCGACCGGCGGGGGAGGATGATTGCTCAATCGATCACGGGCACACCGGGGCATACCATCTCCATGGCCACGGGGGTCAAATCTTTTCTTCAGAAGTACCCCCTGGATAAACTCGAACAAGGCGATACCCTCATAACCAACGACCCCTGGAAAGTGTCGGGGCATCTCAACGATATCACCGTCGTTACCCCTGTCTTTTCGGGAGAAGGGTGCGTGGCTCTGCTTGCCAGCACCTGCCACGCAGTGGATATTGGGGGGAGGGTCTATTCCGCTGAAGGGAAAGAGGTTTACGAGGAGGGGCTGCAGATTCCCATTTTGAAACTCTATAAGAAGGGGAGGCCCAATCAGGAGCTTTTCGAAATCATCGAGAACAACGTACGTTCACCGCGCGAAGTGGTGGGCGACATAAGAGCCCAGGTGGCGGCCAACGAAGTATGCGGAGAAAAGCTGCTGATGACCATGGATGAATTCGGCTTGAAGGATTTGGAGGAGCTCTCGGAGATAATCCTTTCCCGTTCCGAGGTCATGATGCGTGAGGCCGTCTCCAGGGTTCCCGACGGCGAATACCCGCACCGGTTCTATATAGATGGGCTGGATGAACCGCTGACCGTGCAGTGCACGGTGACCGTGGAAGGGGACGAGATGGGCATCGACTACGCCGGCAGCTCGGCGGAAGTCGACAGAGGCGTGAACGTCGTTCTCAACTATACCCAGGCCTATTCCGTTTACGCTGTCATCTGTGCTCTATGCCCCGATATTCCCACCAATGAGGGGAGCTTCAGACCGGTCAAAGTCTCCGCTCCCGAGGGCAGCATATTCAACACCCGATACCCGGCGCCGGTATCCGGGCGGCGACTCATAGGGCATTTCACCCCCGGCGCCGTGCTGGGCGCGCTGGCGCTGGTAGTTCCGGAAAAGGTAATAGCCGATAGCTCCTTCATAATGGGGGCCATGCTCCACGGCGTGAAAGAAAGCGGCGAAAGGTTTATCTCCTACACCACCTGGTACGGCGGCATGGGGGCGCGGCCCGGCAAGGACGGCCTCTCCACCACCGGTTTCCCGAGCAACCTTTCCAACACCCCGGTGGAGATACAGGAGAACGTCTCGCCGATTTTCATTGTGAAGAAGGAGCTGCTGCAGGATTCCGGGGGGGCTGGAAAATACAGGGGAGGGTTGGCCCAGGTCATGTCGTTCAGGGTGAGGACTGAAGAGCCCGCCGTCCTCTCCTGCATGTTCGAGAAGATCAAGTTCCCGCCCTGGGGTCTGCAGGGGGGCAAGGATGGGGCTCCGGGCGGCGTTTCCGTGAATGAGACCATAACCCCGGACCCCAAGAAGAGTTATCAGCTTTCTCCGGGTGATGTGGTGACGCTCAACCAGGCCGGAGGAGGAGGTTTCTTCACTCCCTCTGAGCGAGAACCGGAGTTGGTCTTGAAAGACGTGATGGATGGTTATGTGTCAATGGAAGCAGCGGAGAAAATTTACGCGGTGGTCATAAACCCCTCTGACATGACCGTTGATCGGGAAGCCACCCGAAAGCTTAGAGATGGGCTCTAAAAGCTCAGGCTGAGCCGCATACCGGAAACGGAATGTGAGAATGCCTTTTGAAACCCCGCGTTCCACGGGGCATGCAACCCAAAAACTTTTGTGTAATTTGCGCCCCTGAATTGCGCTACTTCTCACCACGGGGGTTTTAAAGGCTGTGGCAGCAAATCGAGATTGACGCTAATCTCTTAAAAGCTCGTTCTCTTTTGTAATCCTGGAAGGTGGAATTTCAGTGTATAGATAAACGACTGCCTGGTCGTCGGAAACCCTCAACATTTCTCCTTCTACGTCTATCGACTCGCCGTCAGAAAAGGTTATTT
>JAUXIQ010000390.1 GCA_030620925.1 Nitrospinota bacterium | reverse complement strand
GCAGATGGGCTTCATACTCCGGTATCTGGCGATACAACCGTCGCAGGAGGTGCAATCCGACGGCCGGGTATCTCCTTTCATCCACCTTTTTATCAGGTCCGGCTCTCTTATGAACGGGCGGCACAGGGAGATGAGGTCGGCCTTGCCCTCCTGGATGACTTTTTCCGCCTGCTGAATGCTCCTGAAGCCTCCCACCGCCAGCACTGGAGCGTCCACCTCTCGTTTGATCCTGGCCGCGAAGTCGACGAAGTAGCCTTCGTGCCACAGGTTTTTATCCACGGGGCCCCTGGCGGTGTAATTTGCCCCCGGTCCACCGCCGGATGGTTCGATGGCGGAGACGCCGTTCCGGCAGATGATCTGGGCTATGGCCGCCGAATCGTCAAGGGTCATGCCGCCGGGGCAGAAATCGGAGGCGTTCATTTTGACCAGCACCGGGTAGTCTTCGCCCGCGGCCTCTTTTATGGTGCGCACCGTCTCTGATAGAAACCGCGCCCTGTTATCCGGTGTTCCCCCGTATCTGTCGCTCCTCCGGTTGAACAGGGCGGAGATGAATTTGCTCAGTGTATCACCGTGGCAGACGTGCAGCTGCACGCCGTCGAACCCCGCCTCCCGGGCTCTTCTGCCCGCTTCTCCCATGGCCATGGCGGCGGCCTCGATTTCATGAACGGTCATTGGCCGGACATCCGGAGATTCTTGCTCACTTTCCTGAGGGCTGGGCCCCACCGCTTCACCACCCATCATGGCGGGAGGAACCATCTGCATGATAACGGCGGAACCCCTGGAATGAATCGCCTGGACCAGCTTCTTCAAGCCGGGGATGACGTCGTCTTCATCCAGGAACAGCAGGCCGGGAACCGGTGCGGGGAACCAATCCCTGCGAGGTAGCACGGCGCTGGTAATTATTAGCCCTATTTGACCGTCGGCCAGAGAGGTATAGAGCGAGAGAAAGTCGTCTGTCACCCTTCCGTCCGGGCCGGCCAAATTCTCCGCCGTGGCCGATCTGACGAACCTGTTTTTTAACTTAAGACTCAGAAAATCGGTGGGTTCGAAAAGGATGGACACTTTTTTTTCCTTTACCTGTTGAGAGGGTCTTCGAGGGAAAGCTCCTCCAGCTTCTGGGGGGTGGGGATACCCGTCTCCTCATCCCATCCGTGTGCCTGGTAATACCTGTTCAGGAACCCCTGGAATTCCTTTTCCCTTTCCGGGGGAAGATGCCCCTCGGGGTAACAATCGTCTTTTCTGGCGGCCCCTTCCCGCACGTTGAACAGTCTTTTGATATTAATAATCCGTTCGGCGGCCTTCATCAACTTTTCGGGGCTGTAATCGAGACCTGTGGATGTATTGAATAGCTCGGTGAATGTGTTCAGGTCCATGACCCGGCTGAAAAAGGGCCGATTGCACATGCTCATGGCAAAGACGATATTGTTAAAAAGCTCCGCGTAGTAGGTCATTAAGGGTGTGTCGAAGCCGTCGGTGCCGCCGGTGACTACTCGTTTGATGTGCTCCTCCGGCACACCGATGCGATTTACATAACGCAGGAGGGATTCTTCTGACCTGTCGGGCATGTGGGTGATGGAGCTGTATTGGTTCAACTGGGGGCCGCGGGGATTTACCGCGGGGCCGAAGGTGACGGTGCTCCAGCGCAGAAATTCTTCCTGTTCCATCCTCCAGCCCTTGATATTTCCGCTGAAGGGTTTTGCCCCTTCGCCTATCCTCTGTGCCGCGCCCACCACCCCATCGGCCATGATATCTCCCAGGCCCTTTCTGTGGGCGATGTCGGTGAGCAGCTGGGCGTACTCATCGGCGAATCCTTTGTGGAACTGAAGGCCGCCGGTGTCGGCGGTGGTTATCACTTCGTTTTCGAAGCAGTGGGTGGCGAACAGGAGCATGGAGGTGGATTCCAGCGTATCCAGCCCCAACCTGTTGCATATCTCGGAGAACTTGGGGACATCTTCGTAGGGAAGCTGCAGTATGCCAAGAAAGGGGAGGGTCAGCGTCCCCGCCGGGCAGGAGATGTTGAAGTCGAGTCCCTTGTGTTTGCCTTCTTCTATTTTTATCTGGGCCTTGCAGCCCACGGGGCAGATGTGGCAGGTATGCAGTCCGCTCTTGACGTTTTCCTTGTAGTGGCGTGTCCAGTCCCCCATGTCCAACTGTTCGGACCCGTGGGCGTCCAGGGTCTCCCGGGAACCGGGGGCGAAGTCCTGAAACTGTATAAGGGTGCCCAGATCGCGCCACTGGTATACGTAGGGCTGATCCATCAGGTCGTCGGTTATGCGCCTCACCAGCTTCATGAATGCAGGTGGATCGGCCGCTTTCACCGACTTGGTGCCCCGCACGGCGACCGCCTTGACCTTTTTTGCGCCCATGATGGTTCCCACGCCGGTGCGGCCGAAGGAGGAGGTCTTGTTGTTGAGCACGTTGGCGTAGCGGACAAGGTTCTCGCCGGCGGGTCCTATGGAGGAGACCCAGCAGCCGGGGAATTCATCCCACAGGATGTCCACCGTCTGGTAATTGTCCTTACCCCAAAGGTGGCCGGCGTCTTCTATGGAGACGTTGTCATCGTCTATCTTGATGTATACGGGTTTTTCCGATTTCCCGCTTACCACCAGCGCGTCGTATCCGGCCCACTTTAACATCTGGGCGGGGGCGGCTGAATTGGAATCGCCGAAAAGGCCACTGAGCGGTGATTTAAACGTTATTTCCGTTCGGCAGGAGCCGGGAATCAGGGTTCCCGCCAGAACTCCGGCGGCGTAAATAAAGAGGTTGTCGGAGGAGTAGGGGTCGATACCGGAGGGAAGGCTGTCATAAAGTATCTTGGCGCTGAACCCCATCCCTCCCAGCGCCGTCTCCACCATCTTTTCGGTGACCGGCTTTTTTTCTATGCTACCCGTAGATAGGT
>JAUXIQ010000116.1 GCA_030620925.1 Nitrospinota bacterium | reverse complement strand
TACTAACCGTAACAAATCCCACCAAGAAAAAGAGTCTCTACGGGAAATCACCACCGGCAAAGAGGGCACCGAGGTCCATTCTCGGTGCCCTCTTCTTTTCCATTCTTCATGACAGCAACCAGCTCAAACCAGCATTATTGGATAACCCTACCTGTTATCAGACGCAGGGGCGCTCCGATACTAATAGAAATGAAGAGGTGCCGGGGCGCAGAATCGAACTGCGGACACGAGGATTTTCAGTCCTCTGCTCTACCGACTGAGCTACCCCGGCACCAGCTAAAAGGTGGGTATAAGAGAAGATTAGGGCTTATCAGCAGGGCGGTATTATCTCAGTAAGCGAACCTGCCCGTCAAGATGTTTTTGGAAACGGCCCTTAACCCAGGAGAAGGTTAACCGTCTTCTGGACCGGCTCCCAGATCCAGGAAGGGAATATCCCCAATCCTAAGGTGGCAACGGAGGTGAGGATCAGGGCCAGGGCCACCGCAGGCGCTCTGGAGACGGCCAGGACTTCCTCCCCCTCCTCGTGCATGTACATGACCACGGTCACCCGCAGGTAATAATATATGGATATGGCGCTGTTGATTACCCCCAGGATCACCAGCCATACGTAGCCTGCTTTGATGGCCGCCCCGAACAGATAAAACTTGCCCACGAAACCCGCCGTGGGCGGAATACCCCCCAGCGAGAACATGAAGATGGCCATGGCTACACCGATTAAGGGATATTTGTGACCCACGCCGGCGTAATCGGTTATGTTGAGCCGGGGCTCGCCCTTCTGGCCCAGCATTATCACCACCCCGAATGCACCGGCCTGCATGAAAGTGTAGGCCAGCAGGTAGAAGAGCATGCTGGCGCGGCCCACTTCGTTACCCGCCACCATACCCACCAGGACGTAGCCCGCGTGGGCGATACTGGAATAAGCAAGCATCCGCTTGATATTGCTCTGGGTGATAGCCGCCAGGTTGCCCACGGTCATGGTAGCCACGGCCAGCACCCACAGGACCATCGTCCAATCGGGGTGCAGCGCGCCCAGGGCGCCGATGAACACCCTGGCGAAACCGGCGAAGGCGGCCGCCTTGACCCCCACGGCCATAAACGCGGTGATGGAAGTGGGGGCACCTTCGTAGACGTCCGGCGTCCACATGTGGAAGGGCACTATGGCGACCTTGAAGCCGAAACCCACCACCAGGAGCCCCACGCCCACCATGAGCAAAACCCTGGCGGGGAGGTGCGGTGTGGCCAGCGTCTCGGCTATCATGGCCAGGTTGGTGCTGCCCACGGCCCCATAGACCAGGGCCATGCCGTAGAGCAGGAAACCGGAGGCGAAAGCCCCCAACAGAAAATATTTGAGGGCGGCTTCGTTGGATTTCAACTGCCCCCTGGCGAACCCCGCCAGAACGTAAACGCTTATGGAGAGCAGTTCGAGGCCCAGGAAGATCATTATCAGGTCGGTTCCCGCGGCCATGACCATCATACCCACCGTAGCCAGCAAGACCAGTACGTAGTACTCCCCCCGGTCTATCTCCTCGCGTGGGGTATAGTTCATGGACAAGAGCACGGTGAGCAGGGCGCCGATGATGAAAATAATATTAAAGAACACCCGGTAGCTGTCCACGGCCACCATACCGGCGAAAGTCACTTCCGATTTTCCCCACAGCTTGAGGGACGCCACCATCGCCAGCGCCAACCCCACGATGCTCAGGATAGGGAGGAGCGTCTTGCCCCGCTCTTTGGCGAAAGCGTCCAGCATCATCAGTCCGGCCGCGGAACAGACCAGAATCAGCTCCGGAGCTATGGCACCAATCTTTATTGCCGGTAATGTGAATTCCAACTTTCAGGCTCCCTTATCCATGATTCATCTATTCCTCTTCACCCTGAACCCTGCATCGTGCATCGTAAATTGTGCATCCCGCATCCTGCCATCGCTCTTTCCGACTTTGGATTTTCCGAGCAGATGCGAGACGGGGTTTACAGCTTTATCCTCAAACGCATAAACTTCTTTCTTGCCCTGACTCAGCGCTATGAAATGGGCCACCGAAGCGTCCATCCTGCGCAGGAACGGGGAGGGGTAGACGCCCATCAAAACGATGAGCACCAGCACCGGAAGCATGTAGGCAAGCTCCCGCTTGTTGATGTCGGATACTTCCTCGTTTTCCGGCTTGTCCAGCTTGCCGAACATCATGCGCTGGAACATCCACAGCATGTAGCAGGCGCTCAATATTACCCCCACAGCGGCCACAATAGCGTATATCTTTTTGACCTGGAAGGCTCCCACCAGTATCAGGAACTCTCCCACGAAACCGTTTAAGCCCGGAAGCCCGATGGAGGACATGACCACGATGAGGAAGATGGCCCCGAAGATCGGCATCCGCTTCTGCATGCCGCCGAAATCGGCTATAAGGCGGGTATGGCGCCGTTCGTAGATAATTCCCACCAGCAAAAAGAGGGCTCCCGTACTGAGGCCGTGGCTGAGCATCTGGTATACGCCGCCCTCGATTCCGTTCATATTGAGCGCGTAGATGCCCAGCATGACGAACCCCAGGTGGCTGACGGATGAATAGGCTACCAACTTCTTGACGTCAGGCTGCACCATAGCCACCAGCGCCCCGTAGATTATCCCTATGATGGCCAGATATATGATTAGCGGGGTGAAATAGAGGGAGCCCTGCGGGAACAGCGGTATGGCCAGCCGCAGGAACCCGTAGATGCCCATCTTTAACAGCACGGCGGCCAGGATCACGCTCCCCGCAGTGGGCGCTTCCACGTGTGCGTCGGGAAGCCAGGTATGGAAGGGGAACATGGGCACCTTGATGGCAAATGCCACGGCGAAGGCCAGGAACATCCATATCTGCAACTCCAGTGGAAAGCCCGCTTCGTATAGCTTGAGTATGTCGAAGGTATTCATCCCCGATTTGAAATAGAGGAACAGGATGGCCACCAGCATGAGCAGGCTGCCCGCCATGGTATACAGAAAAAACTTTATGGCCGCATAAATCTTGCGGGGGCCGCCCCACACTCCGATGAGCAGGTACATGGGGATGAGCATGGCCTCCCAAAAGATGTAAAACAGGAACAGGTCCAGGGCTACGAAAACGCCCAGCATGCCCATCTCCAGCAGCAGCATGGCTATCATGTACTGTTTGATCTTTTCGGTGATGTAGCGCCAGGAGGAGAGGATGCAGATAGGCATGAGGAACGTGGTCAGCAGCACCAGAAACAGGCTTATGCCGTCTATGCCCACGCTGTAAAAGATGCCGTACCCGGGTATCCAGGGAATCTTCTGGGTGAACTGCATAAGATAGGTATCGGAGTTGAACTTGAAGAAGAGCGGCAGTGAGAGGAAGAACACGAACAGGGTCACCGCCAAGGTTATCCAGCGCAGCAGCTCCTCCCTCTCCGGTTTGACGAAAAGGAGTATCGCCACCCCTATGAGGGGTGTGAAGACCACCCAGGTAAGCAACGAAGATTCAGCAACCATAAGCTTTCATTAAGTCCTGTAAAAAAGAAGATACCAGATTATCCCCAGCGTCCCTATCAACACCAGCAGGGCGTAGTTCTGCACGTAGCCCGTATGCACCACCCGCACACCCCGGCTCATCCGGGTCACCACCCAGCCCAGGCCGTTCACCCCGCCGTCTATAATCAGATCATCGAAGTGCCGCCACAGATGCTGCGAAAAGGAGATCACCGGCTGAATTATGGAGGCGTTATATCCTTCGTCGACGTAATATTTATTGAGCAGCAGCTTGTAGCCCCACTGCACCCGCTGGGCCATCTTCTGCGGTAAATCCGTTCTCTTAACGTACAACTTATAGGCGATTAAAATACCCACCACCGCCACCACGATGGATACCACCATCAGGATGTACTCCGTCGAAGCCGACGCGTGTTCGACCCCGGTTGAGGCCAGAGTAACTCCCGATGAAGCGTGAGTCGCCCCCTCGTGCGCCCCGCCGAACACCGGGTCCAGGAAGCTCTGGAACCAGTGCGCTCCTCCCAGGATTTTAGGCAGCCCGATGTATCCCCCGATGATGGAGAGACCGCCCAGGATAATCAACGGGACGGTCATCACCGCGGGCGATTCGTGGAGATGGCGCTTGACCTCCTCGCTGGCCCTGCATTCGCCATAGAAAGTCATAAACATCAGGCGGAACATATAGAAGGCGGTCAATCCGGCGGTGACGATTCCCACCACCCAAAGGAATGTGCTCCCGTAAGCCGAGCTGAAGGATTCCCACAATATCTCGTCCTTGCTGAAGAAGCCTGAAAGGCCCGGCACACCGGATATGGCCAGGGTGGCGAAGAGCATTGTCCAGAAAGTTATGGGCATGATGGACTTCAACCCGCCCATGTTTCGCATGTCCATCTCATCGGACATGGCGTGTATGACGCTTCCCGCGCCCAGAAAGAGGAGGGCCTTGAAGAAGGCGTGAGTCATGAGATGGAAGATACCCGCCGCGAATGCCCCGACACCCATGGCCAGGAACATGTATCCAAGCTGGCTGATGGTGGAATAGGCCAGGACGCGCTTTATATCGTTCTGAGCGGTGCCGATGGATGCGGCGAAAATGGCGGTGATGACTCCTATTACGGCCACCACCATCATCACACCCGGAGCGGCCAGGTAGAGGAAATTGAAGCGGGCCACCATGTAGACTCCAGCGGTGACCATGGTCGCTGCGTGTATCAGGGCGCTGACCGGAGTGGGGCCTTCCATGGCGTCCGGCAGCCAGACGTAGAGGGGAATCTGGGCCGACTTGCCGGCGGCCCCCATAAACAGCAACAGGGTGATGAGTATGGCTGTTCCGCCCGCCAGCAGCTCGGGGTGTCCCCCGGCGATGCCTGCTATTTCGTAGATGTTGATGGTGCGGAAGGTAACGAAAATAAGCAATACGGCCAGGACGAAACCGAAATCACCCACCCGGTTGACGATGAAAGCCTTCTTGCCCGCCGACGCCGCCGAGTCGCGCTCGAACCAGAAACCTATGAGGAGATAGGAGCTCAGGCCGACCCCTTCCCAGCCAAGGAAAAGGAGGAGAGCGTTATCGGCCATGACCAGCACCAGCATGAAGAAGGTGAACAGGTTGAGCATGGAAAAATAACGGGGGTAGCGAGGATCATGCCCCATGTATCCGATGGAATAGACGTGAATGAGAAAACCCACACCCGATACCACAAGCGTCATCACGCTGGACAACGGGTCCACCAGGAACGCCACATCCGCCCTGAAAATCCATCCCTTCGTCCCCGATTCGATCCACACGTAAACGGTGTCCAGCAGGGCACGGTTTTCCGGCTCCATGCCCACCAGCCTGGCGAAAGCCACGAAAGATATGACCAGAGAGGCCAGCACCGTGCCGCAGCCGATGAGCCCCACAGCCCTTCTGGGCAGACGGCTTCCGAAGATCCCGTTCACCAGAAACCCCAGCAGAGGCATGAGAGGGATGAACCTCAAAAAAAACACCGCTTCAGGATGTGGCATACAACTCTCCCTGCGATCACCACTTCATTATGTTTATCTCGTCCACGTCCACCGTCTCCCTGTTCCTGAAGATGGCCAGTATTATGGCCAGACCCACCGCGGCCTCGGCCGCCGCCACGGTCATGATCATGAACACGAAGATGTGGCCGGACATATCGTTGAAATGCCTTGCAAAGGCGACGAAAGACAGGTTCACTGCGTTGAGCATAAGCTCTATGCACATGAAGACGATTATGGCGTTGCGCCTGGTGAGGACGCCGATGACGCCTATGGCGAACAGAATGCCGCTAAGAATCAGATAATGTTCTACAGAAACCATACCCTTCTTTCTCTTTTCCTGTTGAGAAAACCTCTTGTATGACCTGTCATAAAAGTCTTGGGAGGGGGTCTGGGGTCCCGCCTTAGGCGGGATACAGACAGGTTCCCCCAGGCCTAAAACTCCCTCCGAGCCAGAATTATAGCCCCCACGATGGCGGCCAGCAGAAGCACCGAAGCCACCTCGAAGGGGATCAGGTACTTGGAAAACAGCAGCATGCCCACCTGGGCCGTCCCCCCGAACCCTTCGCTCAGGGGAACCCCCTCGGAGAGCTGCGGCCTGTTAATGGCGCCCAGGATGTTTATCAGCAGCACCACACCCAGGGCGGCCCCCAATACCTTGAGCGCCAGATTGCGGATTCTCCCGAACTCAATCTGGCTCAAGTTGAGCAGCATAATCACGAAAAGGAAGAGCACCATGATAGCGCCGGCGTATACCAGCACCTGTATGACCGCCACGAAGTGCGCCTGCAGCAGCAGGTAGAGCACACCCAGGCAGAAGAAACAGAGTATCAGGAAAATGGCGCTGCCTACCGCATTGCGCCTGGTCACCACCAGAAGCGCGGAAGCCACGGCTATGCCGCCGAAAATGTAGAAGAGGAAACTTTCCATAAATTCCCTTTTTCATCCCTTATTGCGAGGCTCGCCCGTTGAGCCCATATCGCCGGGCCGGTCCTCATGCTCTATTTCTCTTCCTGGCCCGGGAACCCTTCATGCGATTTTCCCCTCCCACGGGAGGGGGTAATTCAGTCCCGTCGGGCTCAGCCGCCCCTCTTTCCGGGAGCC
>JAUXIQ010000054.1 GCA_030620925.1 Nitrospinota bacterium | reverse complement strand
CCACCGCTTCGGCCTGGGCGAGGTCTATGCGGTTGTTGAGGAAAGCGCGGCGGGTAAATTCCCCCGGCCCTGCCGGTCTGGCCCCCGCATCCATGCACAGCCGGATGACGGCTTCAACCGGACCCGGCCCCCCGTGACAACTTATCTCCACCACGTCCTCACCCGTGTATGAGCGGGGGGCGAGCATGGGCGTCATCACCGCCTCATCGATATACTCTCCGGTGGCCGGTTCGACCACGAAACCGTGAACGGCTTTATGCGAACGGGGGTCGGAGAGGCGGCGGTCGTCGGGGAGCATAAAAAGGCGGAGAGCGATATCAACCGCATCAGGTCCACTCAGCCGAACCACGGCTATCCCGCCGCGGCCGGGCGGTGTGGAGAGGGCTACGATGGTTTCCTCATCCATATACACGGTTGCGCTAAAACTGATTGTAAGGAAATTCCCCTTTGAACGCCGGTGAACGACTCAACAGGGGCAACAAAGGGTCCGCTATTCCTCCACCTCGCCGCCGGCGCGGGGGCTGATCTTTATTTTCCGCCTGGGACCCTCCCCTTTGCTGAGGGTGTTTACGTCCTTGTCGTCCTGCAGCGTGAGGTGAACGATCCTTCGATCTCGCGAGTTCATGGGGGCCAAAAAGGCAGCCCGGCCGGTGGAACGGACCTCGTCGGCCGTTTTCCTGGCCAGTTTTTCTATCTTGTCCACGTGTTTTTCGCGGTAGTTTTCGGTATCGACGATAACGTTAACCTTCTGGCTCATCTTTTTGCTGACTATACGGCTCATCAAGTACTGCAGCGCGTCAATGGTTTCTCCCCTTTTCCCTATAATAAGCGCGCTCTGGGGGCTGATGATGTTCAGACAAAGGCTGCCGTTCCTTTCGGCCTCCTCCACCACGCACGTGAGATCCATCTTATGGAGAATCTCTTCCAGGTTCTCCTTGGCAATGACTACCACCCTATCCCTGGGGTCGTAGCTGACCTTGATTTTCACCCGCCTGGTACCTATTATGCCGAACTTCTTCTTGTTCTCCTGGATTACCTCGACTTCAACCTTCTCTTCCGGCAGGCCTATCTTGCTCAAAGCTTTCTCCAGGGCTTCCGATCTAGTTTTCCCTTCCTCTTCTATCCATTCCATTCCTACCTCCTTGTTTAGCCCTAGCTGTCAGGTTCAGGATGCAGCGTGTCTTCCTTCCCTTCTCCCGATACCAGGCTGAAGACCCGCATCAATCGCGGGACTCCGCTATCGGTTGTTTAGCAGGAGCTACGGCCATCTTCTTTTTTATAAAAAATTGTTGCACAATGGTCAGTAGATTATTAATCAACCAGTAAATGACGAGGCCCACGGGGAAATAGATAAACATTATGGTAAAAATCACTGGCATCATGAGCATCATCTTCGCCTGCCTGGGATCCCCCATGGTGGGGCTCATTTTTTGTTGGAAAAACATGGTCACCCCCATGAGGATGGGGGTAACAAAATAGGGGTCGTAATCCGAGAGGTCTTTTATCCACCAGATGAAAGGGGCCTGCCTCAACTCTATGGAATACATGAGAACCACGTACAGTGCATAGAAAATCGGCAATTGCGCGAGCATGGGCAGGCAACCGCCCATGGGGTTGGCTTTGTGCGTGCGATAGAGATGCATCATCTCCTGGTTCAGGCGCTGGCGATCGTTCCGGTAGCGCTCTTGCAGGGCTTTTACCTTGGGCTGCAGCACCTGCATCCTCTGCATGGAAATGAAACTCTTCTGTGTGAGTGGGTAGAAGGCGACTTTGATAACCATGGTGAGCAGTATTATGGCCAACCCGTAGTTGTGGGTGAAGGAATAGAACCAGCGCAGTATGGCCATCAGCGGTTTGGCCAGTCCCCGGGTGGCGGTTTCACCGAAGGGAGTCCAGCCGTAATCGATGACCTTTTCCAGCGATAACCCGTATCTCGCCAGACGCTTGGATTCCTTGGGGCCCACATAAAGCGAAGGCGAGGTACCCGCCTTTCGGTCACCGGCGTTGAACCTCATTCCGATGGCTATCTTATCCGGGATTACCCTGCGCAAAGCGGCCGGCGCCTCGGTATCTCCGGGCAACAGTGCGACCACGAAATATTTTGTCCCCGCTGAAACCCATCGGACGGGCTCTGTTATGACCATTACGTCCTTTATTTTCTTGGCCTTCCGCTTCTTTGTCTTCTTTCCGTCAAAGGTGAGCACCTGAATGCCCGCCTGGCGGCCTCTTCGTTTTTTATCCTCACTGAGAGCAGAACCCCAGGTCAGTTGATAAGGGATGCCCTGGGGATATCTGGCCAGCCCCTCCAGCCGCACATCGACGTCGAAGGAATATGTATCGTTAAAAAAAGTGAACTCTTTTATCACTTTGACGCCGGTTCCATCGTGATACGACATGCTGAGCTTGGCGTCGCCCCGCGAACTGCTCAGAAAGATCCTGGGCGTGCTGGCTTCGTACACCGCCCTGTTTACCCTGCTGTTGAACAGGGTGGCGTTAAATTCCCGGCCGTCTGAGGTGGTCAGCTTGCCCCCTTCTTGCCTCAGGTCGAGCGCCAGGGGCATATCTCTGTATTCCAGCTCCGGTATCATCTCCAGATTATTACCGTCTCTATCCTTATACTCCTTCAACACGTAGCTCTTGAGCCTGCCGCCAAGGGTGGTAAAAGTAATCGTTGCCAGATCGTTTTCCACCACTATTTCCTTCACCGGAGGCGGTTCGAGACTCATGTAGGAGGGGATATCCGTAAGGGTCTTTATGCCGGGGCGCTTCTCTTGCCCCTCTCCCCGCACCTCAAACTTCTCAGGTTCCACCTCCGGAACCCTCTCTTTCTCCACCTCCATCTCTAACTTCTTCTGGAGTATCTGCCTTTCCTGACCTTTCTTCTGCTCAAAATATCCCCAAATAAGCAGAACGAGCATAGATAAAATAACCGCCACCAGTGCTCTTTTGTCCATCAAGGCTCACCTCAAAAAGGTTAGAGCATTCAATTAAAGATATGGAAATAGACTAATCTCTCGCTTATATCTTCCCTGAACTAATTCTAATATACCTCTCATCAGGGCACCGGGTCGTAACCGCCTTCGCCCAAGGGATGACACCTCGACAGGCGCTTTATGATGAGCCAGCTACCCTTAAACAGACGATACTTCTCCAGGGCCTGGATAGCGTAAGAGGAACAGCTGGGGGTGAACCTGCACGCCGGTAGGAGAAAAGAGGAAATAAACCTCTGATAACCTTTTATTAAAAAGACTAACGCTTTCGTCATTCTTGCCGGTTTTCTTTCAGGGCAGTAGTTATTTTCAGACGACTTTCAATTCTTTCTTTCCGCTCCGGCACTGAAGGAGATGGTCCCTTGATGCGAAAATTTTTCTCTGCTTCGCTCTATCCGGTTCAACTCGTGGATGAAAAGTGTCTCTATCGCCGAGTAGCTTTGCTCTGCCAGGCCTTTTCGCACCACTATTACCAGGTCTACCCCGGGACTCAAGCAATACTTATTGCGTCTGAAAACCTCCCTGGTCAGCCGTTTGGCCCTGTTTCGTTTAACCGCCTTACCTATTTTCCTGGATGCACTGACACCCAGCCTTCTGATGGTGTCTTCCGATTCCATCCAGTAGATGACGAAATAACGGCTTACAACCTTCTTCCCCTGGCCATAAACCCTCTGGAACTCGTAATTCTTCCTGATCCGCTCTTTTTTACTAAGGGAATATGGTCTCATCCGTTGCCTGGTGCCAGGGGGCTTGCCCGAAGCATGGTCTATACGGTAAGCCGCTTTCTCCCCTTGGCCCTCCTCCTCTGCAGGACCTTTCTCCCCCCCCTACTGCTCATCCTGGCCATGAAGCCGTGAGTTCTTTTCCGCTTAATCCGTGAAGGTTGATACGTTCGCTTCAAATGCCGCCTCCCATGCTGTTACCGAGGCACTCTGTTTAAGGGGGACCGTACAACATCACACGAATATACCGTAATTCATTCGCGTCGTGCAGCAGCCGATCGATTACTAAACATCAGGTAAATATGTAAATAATTTCGTATTTTTCAACAGAATCTATTTTAACTCAGCAATATACATTTTAAAGGTTAGCATTACATCATTCTGCTGTCAAGCATAACTCCTCCGAGGACGCGGCAATAGTAAGCAGCGAACCTCACCGGGGCGGTAATTACCCTCCCTTAACCTGCGGATTATTCTAACAATTCCTGGAAGTAGCTTAGGGTTTCCGTGAGCCCTTCTTCCAGGGGCGTCAGGGGTTCCCATGCCAACAAATTTTTTGCCCGGGAGATATCCGGCTTCCTCATTTTGGGGTCTCCTTTGGGCAGATCCAGATGCTTGATACCGCTGCCAGCACCGGAGATTTCGAGCACCATCATGGCCAATTCTATCACCGGCATCTCATTGGGGTCTCCTATATTCACCGGCTCTATCACGTCTGAAATCAAGAGGCCGTACAAGCCTTCGACCATATCCCGGTAATAGCAGAAACTGCGGGTCTGCGTGCCCCGCCCGAATACGGTGAGATCTTCCCCGTTTATTGCCTGTTCCATAAAAGTGGGGATAACTCTCCCGTCACCCAGCCGCATGCGGGGTCCATAAGTATTAAATATTCTTGCGATACGCACATCGAGGCGGTGTTTTCGGTGGTAAGCCATGGTGATGGTTTCAGCGAAGCGCTTGGCTTCGTCGTATACGGCTCTGGGGCCCGTGATATCGACGTTGCCGTGATAGTCTTCCCGCTGAGGGTGCTCCAGCGGATCACCGTATACCTCGGACGTGGAAGCCAGCATGAAGCGCGCCCCTCCCTCCAGAGATAATTCCCGCGTGTTTCGCGTCCCCAAAGACCCTGTCATCAAAGTTTCCAGGGGGTATTTACCATAATCCATGGGGCTGGCGGGAGAAGCGAAATGGAGCACATAATCGAACGGTCCCTTAACGGATATAGGCTCCGTAACGTCGTGCTCGACAAAACTGAAGTTTTTATTTCCGGCCAGGTGGGCTATATTATGGGTACTGCCGGTAATGAGGTTATCAACACATACAATCGTGTGCCCCCTATCCAACAGATAATCACATAAGTGTGAACCCAGGAAACCCGCTCCACCGGTGATCAAGGTTCTCATAACCTATTACTCAGGGTGAATCGTGCGTCTTATCCTGTACTGCGAGAGACATCATTTATCCTGCTATCTTGTCTACCGCTTCAGCTCTTTCATTCTTTCCTTCAGGGATTCGATTCTGTGGGTGAACTCTTTGGTCAGTCTCCCTGCATCGACGTCGTTGGATATCACGCGCGGAGTGATGAGAAGGATCAGCTCCCGCCTCGCGTAAGTGTCTGAAGAGGACCTGAACAGCCAGCCCAATATCGGGATATCTCCCAGCAAGGGCACTTTGGTCGTCACCTTCTGCTTGTTTCTTGAAATAAGCCCTCCCATGAGGATGGTCTGGCCGTTTTGCACCACTATGGTGGTCTCGACGACGCGCGTGCTGATAGTTGGTGTTTCCAGCTGTACAGCCGATAGACCGGCTGCCGCCACCTCGCTTACTTCCTGAGTAATATCCATGGTCACCAGGTTCTTTGAATTTATATGCGGGGTAACGGTCAGCGTAATGCCCGTCTGTCGATATTGAATGTTCCGAAAGCGTGTCTCCTCCACTCCCACCGGCAGCTGCTCCGAGGTCACTATGGGCACTTCGTCGCCCACGTTGATGGTGGCCTCCTTGTTGTCCGAGGCCAGAATGTGAGGTGAGGAGAGGATATCCACGGTGGTTACGGTGGCCAGGGCATCCAGGAGCGCGAATATTTCATCACCGCTTGTAAGACTGTAGGTAAAGCCGGTGGTGCTGGCGGCAAGTGAGGTGAAGAATTCCTTAAAATCGGATATATCCGTTATGCCTGCTGCGGGCACGAACAGGCTTTTTGCCATGCCCTGAGTGCTTTTGCTCTCGTTGGAGTGGCCCACCGTCCACTGCACTCCGAAGTCGAGCCCTTTGGTCAGCGTCACCTCGGCGATGAGCACCTCGATAAGCACCTGTTTGGGCCTGAGATCAAGCTCTTTGATGGTCTTTTCAATGATCCTATAATCGCTGCGGGACGCCTGAATGATCAGGGCGTTGGTGGCCTCATCAGCCACTATCTTGACCTCTCCCCTGACAAGCTCAGTAAGCCTCGACCTGCCAGGTGTCGGTGCTTTGGGGCGAGTGGCGGCTTT
Source organism: Nitrospinota bacterium (assembly GCA_030620925.1). Classification (GTDB taxonomy): domain Bacteria; phylum JAUXIQ01; class JAUXIQ01; order JAUXIQ01; family JAUXIQ01; genus JAUXIQ01. Next base: position 2,856 of record JAUXIQ010000054.1, on the reverse strand, counting down.
TTTCTTCGCTCCCTCTTTGGGTGCGGGTGTGCGCTGCTGCCTCGCCTGCGGGCCGGGGGGACGAGGTGTCTTCTTCTCCTGGCCGAGGAAGAGTTGTCTCAGAATGTCGGCTATATTAACGGAATCACCGCTCTCCAGATAATAGACATGCGTCTGGATGCCTGCGTCGATAGTGGGCCTATCCAGCTCCCGCAACCAGTCCTCGGCGCTCTTAAGCAACCGAGGCGTAGAGGCAATGATCAAAAGGGAATTCAGCCTGTCGAAAGGGATCATCTCCAGTCCGCCGCCGGCGGAAATACTGCTGATGCCCAGTGCGGCGAATATATCCTGAAGCTCTTGTGCCAGTTCGGAGGGGAGGATATGCTGCAGGGGGAAAAACCCGACCCCCAGGTTTTCGAACAGGTCCACGTCAAAAAGGTCTACAAGCCCCATCAACCGCCTGACATTGGCGGCTGAATCGATTATCAACATCGTATTCATCAGCGGGAAGGGTATGATCTCGGCGCTCACGCCGGCAAATGGTTGGAGCAGCTCTATAGCTTTTCCCGGAGAAAGGTAGTAGAGCTTCACGATCTGCACTATAACCTTGTCTCCCTGAGGCACTGCCCCAATCTCTCTTCCCATAAACATCTCAGGCCCAACTTTTTTCACCTGCTCCACAGGCACGATTTTATAAATCTCTTCTGACTCGACGGCGGCCAGTTTATAAACCCCCAGGATGGTATCCATGAGTTTCAGGACGTCCTCCACGGGAATGCCCCCCGAGGTCTGGACGGTTATCTTACCCGCAACACCGGGAGCTACGACGTAGTTGATGCCCGTTATCTCACTCACGCTCTGAATGAAATCGTAAACATCTGCGTTATCGAAGTTGAGCGCTACGTATCCTCTCCCCACCTCTTCCCTCTCGGCGCCGCGGCCGGCCCTGGGGGCGGGTCGCCTGGCAGCCGGTTCTTTCTCCAACACCTCCCGGGTCACACGTTCAGAGCTTCTTATCTCCGGGGGGCCCGCAGGGGCCTCAGCGGTCATCCTTTCTTGCTGCGCCCGGGCCCGGGGCGCGGCCTCTTTCTTCCCGACCACGGGCCGTTGCTGCAAGGCTTCCGACCGGGAGGTCGGGGCTTCAGCTTTACCTTTGAAGCGGGCCGGCGTATATGGTGGCCTCTGGCAAGCGGCGAGGAGGAATATAAGAGAAACAAGAACCCCCGTGGATACAATCTTTTTCATATTTAATCCTTACGCGCAAAGTTAGTATTTCGTATCGTCTCTTTTTCCTGATAATCCTCCGGCCCCGCGCACGACTTCACGAGGGCCCATCGGCGCCCTGGTGTGTTGAACGTACGGGCCCTGACATTTTAATAATAAAGAGACCACAATTTTATACTATTATCTCTCCTCAATGTAAATGGTTTTAGGGCCGAATGGGGTGCGAATCACCTTCTTTCTCTTCACTATCTCCTTTCCTCCGGGCCCCTTGACCACTATTCGTTCAGGTCCTTCGCTCGCTTTTTTCCCCGGGGAGCCTTTCTTCACCGCTGCAGGGGAAGGTTTTCTTACCTGCCGCTTCTGTTTGGTGCGGCCCGGCTGCGTTGCCCGCAGGGTCTTCCCCTCTCTGAGCTTCAGCTCGATTTTATCATCTTCCTTGACCAGCAACACCTTATCCTCGCCTATCTCCTGTATGAGGTAGCCTGATATATACTCACCCAGACGATAATTCCTCTTCTGCCCGGGAGAGCCTCCCTTTCCGCCCCCTTTTATTATGGCTATCCTGACATTCTCTCCATAGATAATGGTGCCGTAAAGGGTCAGCCGGGGCGGCGGCGTTTTGGGTTTGGCTTTTACCGGCTTCCTGGGCGGCGGCTTATCGACTTTCGGGGGAGGAATCCATTCCTTACGCTCCGGTCTGAACAGGTTCTTCTGGCTGATAACCTTATAATTGCTGAAATGGATTGAGCCCGGGTCGAGGAAATGGTTCTTGGGGCCGCTATCTGTTGTTCGGCGTGGTTGTTCCAAATCTATTCGGAGGAGATAGCTCTCAGGAGAGAGGTATTGGTGCAAATGGAAACCTCCGAAGAAGGCAACGGCAGATATTATGATGCTGAATATCAGTCCCCGCATGGTTCACCGCCGATTAAGCATGTTTTATCGCTCATGAAACGACAATATCCCAAGGTGGTCTTTATTATATCCTGTATCCGTATCAAATCGACTCCGGGTTCCTTATGAGGCCTGTGATTACCAGTTTTCCGCTCACTTCCTTGGGGTTTAACCTGTGGTCTCCCCTCACGTTCATCTCTTTTACTGAAAGGTACTTGGGGGACTTCTCTATCTCGAAAAGGAGCAGTGCAAACTTGGTTACGTTGCACTTAATGTTTATCTCCACGGGAACTTCCATGTAATGGCCCCGCACCACGGGATCGAGGATGCGCTCGCTCACAATTTTAACACCGGCCTGCTCGGCGGCCGATTTGAGGATTTTCTGCAGCTCCGCCGCGGCCAGTGGAGGTTTTTTGCCCCCCAGCAGCTTGCCTTCCAGGTTGTCCAGCGTGCCTTTCAGCAGCTCCAGCTCCTCCTCCAGCGTCTCACGCTGGCTCAACACGCTCCGGTATTTTTGAAGAAGAATAGTCTTGGCCTCAAACTGATCCCTTACACGCTGCTGCCTCTCAACCCAGGGCTCTACCGCCAACAGGTAAAGCAGGAGAGCGGCCACGACGGCCACCCCCAATTTGATGGCCGTTCTATCACGTTTGTTAATGGCCAAGGCACCTCTCCATTTTCTCTAACCGCCTGTTGATGTTCCATTCCCCTTTCCGGTTCGCCGAAGCAATCGTTTCCGATTATCTCTCTACGCTGACCCTG
>JAUXIQ010000218.1 GCA_030620925.1 Nitrospinota bacterium | reverse complement strand
CCCGTTATTTGACAGTCGCCGACCCATCGATAGGTGCAAAATATCATCTCTGCGAATGATACCCTGCGTCACTGATCAGGCGTCGCAGCAGATGGTGCCCCGCCGGGCTCAATTGAATGACTTGTCCTTGAAGTTCACTCTCCAACCGCGATCCCTTGGATCAACGTAGAGCCGACTCTCATACCGACCTACCAGCCTTTCACCGTACTGGGTCTTCACGTAGGCGGTGGCGCTCACCCGATGTTCCCCGATATCCAGGTTGGCGGGTGCGGTCTCATAGGGTCCCAGTGCCAGGTGGGGAACCCTCTGCAGGTCGTTGGTGGGAGCATCCACGAAGACCTTGACTTCCCATGGGGTATTGTTGGTGAATTCCCCCACCGTGGGGTCATGCTGATACTGGCCCTGGGGGTAGGTCACCGCGGTTTTTGCCGGCTGCCTCTCTTCGGATCGCAGTGCGTCCAGTTCCCTGTGAGCTTCGGCGGCTTCCCTCTCTGCCTCTGCGCGGGCTAACTGCTCCTGCTGTATCACGTCACCTACCAGGGCTCCGGTAAGTCCCCCGGCGGCGGCGCCGATAATCGTGCTCTTGGTGTCGCGGCCGGCAGCCTGGCCGATCAATGCCCCGCCGATGGCGCCTATGGCTGCGCCTTTCTGCGTGGTAGTTGCAGTACAACCCAGAGCGACCATGCTCAAGACGACGAAGGCTACCAATAATATACTACTTTTGTTCATTTTTCGATTTCCTCCTGCATGTCCAAACATATTCCTATACTCGCCGCATCTAAATTTAAATATATATACACTCTTCTCCGCGGCCACTGTTTATACAAACTTCTTGCGGGGCCCTTTTCACTAATAATAGACGCTTTTGAAACTTTAAATATTCGGAGCCGTGCTTTGATGTTCTCAGCGGCCGCCGCAGGACTTAGGGTCGCTTCCCCGCCCGCCTCAACCCGGCGAAGGATTCCCGACGCTGCTCAACAGATGCCGTTTTCCCTTGATAAGTTTTATAGGAGTTTATAGTATTAAGAACGGGAACGCATTTCGAGATAAATCCCTGCCAATCGTCGCGCCGGATGGTGAAAGAATAACTTTTCAGGATTTGGGTGATTGTGATGAGCGTTCCAGAAGTCGAGAAAAGACTCATCGAAACAGTAGCTGATTTTATCTCAGTGACCAAATACTTCACTGCCCTCTCAGGACACGCCGTATCGGCCGAAAGCGGCGTCCCCCCCTTTAAGCTTTCTGATGATGAGAGATGGGACCCTGATATAGAAAAATATCTACAGGGTTATGAGCTTTTCAAAGAAGACCCCCACGCTTACTGGCAACTTTATCAAGACCCTCCCGAGTATTTCAGGATAAGGCGCGAGCGCCAGGAAACGGCTGCGCCCAATCCCGTTCACTTTGCCATGAAAGAGCTGGAGGAGTTGGAGGTCCTTAAATTTCTGGTCACGGAGTCTCCGGATAACCTGTACAGGAAAGTAGGATTAAAGCATCTGGTCGAAATCCACGGCAATATTTTTAAGATGAGATGCGGCCAGTGTGGAATAAGATTTGAGCGGGAAAAGTTCGCCGATTCCAACAATCCACCAAAATGTCCCGAATGCCAGGGCTTCGTGAAAACCGATGTGGTCCATTTCGGCGAGCCCATACCGGAAGACGTGCTGGAACAGTGTAACGAAGAAGCTGCCAAGTCGGACATGATGATAGTGGTGGGCTCTTCCGCCGAGATTTATCCTGCCGCCGCCCTGCCCCAAATGGTTAAACAGGAGGGAGGCAGGTTAGTGGAAATTAACCCTGCCCAGACGGCCATCTCCCTTTCTTGCGATGTTTCACTTCGTGGTAACCCCGGCGAAATACTTCCTTTGCTGGTTGAAGCAGTGAGGGAAAGAGTTTAATAAAAGGTAATACCAAATGATCTGGTATTTTTTTTAATTAGTAGCTCAGCCCGGATCGAATTTTTTAGCAAAGGCTCTCTTAGAAAGTCTGTTTTTTATTCCAGTCCGCGCCTGGCCAGCTCCACCGCCCTGAACAGTGCGGTGGCCTTGTTCACGCTCTCCTGATACTCGGAGTCGGGGTCTGAATCGGCCACTATGCCTCCCCCGGCCTGGACATACCCCATACCGTCGTACACGGAGAGGGTTCTTATGGTGATGCAGGTATCCATGTTGCCCGAGAAGCTGAAATAACCCACCGCTCCCCCGTAAGGGCCCCGTTTGGAGGGCTCCAACTCTTCGATTATCTCCATGGCCCTGATCTTGGGCGCTCCGCTGAGAGTTCCCGCGGGGAAAGAGGCCCGCAAAACGTCGAAACAGTTTTTCCCTTCCAGTAACTCACCGCTTACGTTGGACACTATGTGCAACACATGAGAATACTTCTCCACCACCATCAGCTCGTCCACTTTCACCGAGCCCAGTTTTGACACCCTGCCCACATCGTTGCGGCCCAGATCCACCAGCATTATGTGCTCGGCCCGCTCTTTGGGGTCGCCGAGCAACTCCTCGGTGAGCCGTATATCTTCCTCCGGAGTGGCTCCCCGGGGGCGGGTGCCGGCAATGGGTCTCAGCTCCACCTTATTTCCTTCCAGGCGCACCAGAACCTCAGGGGAAGAGCCCACAAGCTGCAAGCCCTCCAGCTTCAGGAAGAACATGTAAGGGGATGGGTTGACGGTGCGCAGGGCGCGGTAGATATCCAGGGGGTCTATATCGATGGGCACGGAGAATCTCTGTGAAATGACCGCCTGTATGATGTCCCCCTCCCTGATATATTCCTTGGCGGCCAGGACGGCCTGCTTGAACTTTTCCTTCTCGAAATTGGACGAAAACGCGGGTTCTTCGGCCTCATCCACCGGCCCCGTGGAAGGGCGTGCCGGGGCGGGGCCTTTGAGCCGTGAGATTATGGCCTCCACCTTGTCCACCGCCTCCTGATAGACCTGCTTGCTGTCCCCGTCTTTGACGTGGGCGTTGGAGACCACTTTAATCTTGTGGGCCATATGGTCGAAGATGAGTATGGTATCGGTTATCATGAACATGGCATCGGGAAACTGCAGCTCGTCCACTGTATCTTCGGGAAGCTCCTCGAAGTAGCGGACCATATCGTAGCTCAAATAACCCACGGCTCCCCCGAAAAAGCGCGGGAGCTCCGGCGCCTCAACGGCCTTGTAGTCGGTCATGAGTTCCTGGAGAGCCTGGTAGGGGTCTTCCACCTCCGTCTTGGTGGAGATGCCATCCCGTATAATTTCAACCTGATTGCCTTTGCATTTGAAGACGACCGACGGTTGGCTCCCTAAAAAACAATACCTGCCCCATTTTTCACCACCTTCCACGCTCTCCAGCAGATAGGAATAATCCCCGCTGTCTATCTTGAGGAACGCGGAGACGGGCGTCTCCAGGTCCGCCATTATCTCCCTGTAGACGGGTATGAGGTTTCCCTTCTCAGCCAATCGGCAAAACTCTTCATAGGACGGTTTGTATAATTGGTCCTTATTTGTGCTCACAATAATTCCCTATATTGATCGCCGAAAACGGCAAGGCCGACATCCGGGCAGGCCATATCCCGCGTTCCGCGGGGCTGCCCCTGCATAACTATTCCTATCACCGAAAGCGATAGCTAACGGCCTGCAAAGTGTTGCCGGTAAAGGAAATATTCGATCCGCCTGAAAACTATCACAACTGAGGGAGGGTGTCAAGGAAACCACCCCTCCCCTGAACCAACCTGAAGGCGGACTCAGGCTTCCTTCTGTAACTTGAGGGCATGTTTAACAAAGGCGTTTTCCATGGTGGAAAAGTCCACTCCTCCGGCCACGACGCTGATTTCGATGGTTCCCGCTCCCACCGGCGTTTCTATGTATCCTCTTGAGAGAGGTGGTTCTTTGGGGTCTGTTATGCTGTAGAGTAAGTAGGTTTTTACCCCTGAATAAAAGAGGAACATCAAGTAGTGCAAATCGAACGTACTGCTTTTTAGCAGTTCCTCCAATACGCCGTCGATGTAGCCCCAGAAAAGATTTTTTAAATCATCCAGCTCCATGGTACGGGAAAATTGAACGTTCCTGGACATCTTCATCACTGTCGGCTTCATATTGCCCTCCCCTATCAGTGGACGGTTGTATGGACCATCAGCTCACCACTTCTCAATACTTCACCTTCACCAGATACAATCCGCTGGCGGTTGCCGTGGGCCCGGCCGCCGCCCTGTCCCTGTCCTCCAATATTTCCACGATTTCTTCCGGCTTCAATTTTCCTCTGCCGACTTCCACCATGGTACCCACGATGACGCGTACCATGTGGCGGAGGAACGATTCCGCTTCCAGCTCGAACCGTATGGTATCGCCCTTGGAGCTGACCTGCGCGTTCAGAACGTTCCGGATGGGGTTCCTATCGCTGCTGGATACCGCCCTGAAGGACGAAAAATCCTTTTTCCCGAT
>JAUXIQ010000432.1 GCA_030620925.1 Nitrospinota bacterium | reverse complement strand
TCAGCTCAAGCTCTATGTCTCCCGTGCGGCTGGGACCGGTTATGAAGTATAAGCAGCTTTCCATGGTCGGGATATCCCTACCTTGAGACCCGCTTGCCAGGGGCAGAAGCTCTCCCATGGAGGAGACCAGGTTTTCCGCTTTGACCACCGCCACGTGCACAGGGGGAAGAGCGCTTACGGCGCGCCCCCGCCCCTCTCCGGTCGAGAGGACCAGTGTGCCCGTTTCAGCGATGGCGTATTGTGCCCCTGTTATACCCAGATCGGCCTGGGCCAGTTTTTGCTTCACGAAGGCGCGCGCCTCTTCGATCTTCTCCGGAGGGGCATATCCCCCTTCTTCCGCGTCAGCCAGAACCCGCAGGTTCTCGGTGATTACTTCCACACCGGCCTTTTTCATCACGTCGTCCAATCCCAATTCCGCCAGAAGGGGGTCATCCCAGCGAACGACCAGTTTGGCCTTGCATTTTTCGATTATGCCTTTCAGATGGTTCCTGGCCTCTTCGGCATCCGCGGCGCGGTGCACCAGACCGCCGACGAGCACCGCCTCTTCTACGAATTTCCCGGTGAGGGCCTCTATTTTCTCCGCGGAAGGGGGCGATTCGGATGTTTCCGGCTTTTGGCGGCCGCCAATGGGGGCTATTTCCCCGGTCAGCAGGGCTTTCCTCACCTCTTCCAGAATTTGTCCCCTGGTCTCGCTATCGTTCACTCACCGTCTCCTATCCGTCGGCTTCCTCAGAAGGGTGGTCGTTTTCCATGGCGGCCCAGCGCTCACGAAAAGAGTTTTCGGCCAGGGGCGGGAAATCCCTTTCCTTCGCCCACCTGGAAAAGGGGAATGGGGGTTTGGCGATCTTCCCGTTCCTGACGAACGGCGACTGCATCTTCCTTCCCAGACGGCTGAAGAAGTTATATTTCCCTTCGCTTCCCACACCGTAATTCCAGAATTTGAAGGCCAGCCTCTCCCACAGGCCCCCGAACTTCTGCTCCGCTTCGTCCCGCCGGAGTTTGAGCAGCATCTCGGGGATGTCTATCATCACCGGGCAGACGTCCATGCAGGCGCCGCACAGTGTGGAGGCGTGAGGCAGGTCTTTATTCTCTTTCAGGCCGTTATACAGAGGCGTGATAACCGCGCCGATGGGGCCCGGATAGACCCATCCGTATGCGTGGCCGCCTATCTTGCAGTAGACGGGGCAGACGTTGAGGCAGGCCCCGCATCTCAGACAGTGCAGCGACTGCCGGTATTCGCTGTTCAGTATGCGGGAGCGGCCGTTATCCAGCAGCACCAGGTGAAATTCCCGGGGGCCGTCTATCTCCCAGCCTCTCCTGGGGCCGGACACCATGGTCACGTAGCTGGAGATTTTCTGGCCGGCGGCGCTGCGGATCAGGAGTTTGAGCAGCACCGAGAGGTCGTTCAGCGTGGGGATGACTTTTTCAATACCCACGACCGCGACGTGAACGGGCGGCAGCGAGGTGGCCAGGCGGCCGTTGCCCTCGTTGGTTATAATCACGATTGTTCCGCTCTCGGCCACGGCGAAGTTGGCGCCGGTGATGCCCATGTCGGCGTTCAGGAACTTCTGGCGGAGCGCTCTTCTGGCCGCCATGGTGAGTGCGCCGATATCGTTGGGCAGGTCTTCACCCAGCTTCTCGGAGAAAAGCTCGGCGACCTGTTCCTTGGTCTTATGGATGGCGGGAGCCAGGAGGTGAGAAGGTCTCTCCCCGGCCAGTTGTATGATATATTCCCCCAGGTCGGTTTCCACCGCTTCCACGCCCACCTCGGCCAGGGAATCGTTAAGGTCTATCTCCTCGGTGGTCATGGACTTTGATTTGACCGCCAGCTTGATCCCTTTGTCGGCGGCCAGGTCGGCGATATATTTATTGGCCTCCTCACCCGTCTGGGCCCAGAAAACCTTGCCTCCGGCCTCTTCCACGCGGTTGGCCAGGGCGCCCAAATTCACGTCCAACTGGGCCAGGGCGTATTCTTTTATCTCTTTTCCCTGCTGGCGCAGGGCGTCGAAGTCTTCTATGTCTTCCAGGCTCAGGCTGCGCCCGAGCCTGAAGCGGGTGGTAGCCCTCTCCAGGGCTTCCTGGAGAAATTCCTCGTCGAGGGCTCTGTTGTATCTCTGCTTGAAGCTATCCTGACCTCGGGACAAACCGTGCCCCCCTATACCCTGGAGTTAAAGTTTTCCATTATTCGATACCGGCCAGCAGCTCGGCCAGATGAAGCACCTTGATTCGCTCCCCCAACCGGTTAATCCGGCTGGACAGGTTCATGATGCAGCCCGTGTCGTTGGTCACCACGGTATCCGCCTCGGATTGTTTTATCTGAGCTATTTTGTCGTCCACGATAGCCTGCGATATCTCGGGGTAGCGGATGGAGAACGCCCCCCCGAATCCGCAGCATTGGTCGGCTTTTTGCATCTCCACGTACTGGAGACCCTGCACGCTTTTGAGCAGCCGCAGAGGCTCGTCCTCTATTCCCAGCTCTCTGAGGAGGTGGCAGGCATGGTGGTAAGTCACCCTGCCCGAATAGGTGCACTTTACCTCCTCCACCTTCAGCACCTTCACCAGAAACTCGGAAAATTCGTAGACCCGTTCCCCC